>CAMFLN010000508.1 GCA_945957305.1 uncultured Planctomycetaceae bacterium
ACCGTGCCCCAGGGAATCGGGATTGCTGCGTATGAAGATTCACCCCTGGCTTGGATTTTGCGCAAACAGAGCATACCTCCTGCTGACCCTCATAGTTGTCGTTCTGACCGGTGGTCAGGGCTCGGTTGCGGCCGGGGAATGGGATGTCTGGCAGTCAGGCGAAACCCATCCGAACTTGCGCGAGGTCCTCGCTGAACAATGCCAGCAAGCGTTGGCCCAGCGCCGCTCGGAACAAGCCAAAACCAATACGCCCGAGGCGATCGGTGCGTGGCAGCGCGCGCGACACCAGTTTTTCCGCGAGCAACTTGGCGAGTTTCCTGAATGTGCGCCCCTCGCCGCCCAGATGCTGACACAAATCGACGGTCCAGGCTATCGCCTTGAAAAGGTTCTCTTTGCCAGTCGTCCGCATCATCACGTCACGGCAAACTTGTATCTACCGAACGGTGCTCCCCCTTATCCAGGCGTCATCATTCCTTGCGGCCACGGCGCCGAGGGTAAAGCGACCGAAACTTACCAGCGGGTGAGTATTCTGCTCGCCCTCAATGGCATCGCCGCGCTGTGCTACGATCCGATCGGACAAGGCGAGCGCTCGCAAATGTTCGGCGTACCGGAGGAACCTCCGGCAGCGGCAAGCGGCACTGGCGAGTCTTTGATCCGCCCGCCGGGTCCGACTGACGAACATACGCTGGTGGGGGTCGGCGCGATTCTCGTCGGCCGCAATACGGCCAGCTATCGCATTTACGACGGCATGCGCGCGCTGGATTACCTGGCCAGCCGCGCCGACATCGATCCGCAGCGTTTGGGATGCACTGGAAACTCTGGCGGCGGCACGCTGACAGCCTACCTGATGGCTCTCGATGAGCGGATCGTCTGCGCAGCTCCCAGTTGCTACCTGACAACCTTTGCGCGGTTGATCGAGCAGCGCGGCCCCCAGGATGCCGAGCAGAATATTTTCGGTCAAATCGCGTTCGGAATGGATCAGTCCGACTATGTGCTCTTGCGCGCGCCGCGCCCCACCTGTATCCTCGCCGCGGCACGCGACCAGATCTTCGACATTGCCGGCGCTTGGGAAGATTTCCGCGAAGCTAAGCAGTTCTTCGGCCGGCTTGGACACCCCGAGCGCGTCGACCTGGTCGAGGCCGATGAACCGCACGGGTTTAGTTCGCCATTGCGCGTTGGCGCGGTGCGCTGGATGCGGCGCTGGCTGTTGTCGCGCGACGACGCGATCACGGAACCGAGTTTCGCGGTTCGCACCGCCGACGAGTTATTCTCCACACCGACGGGGCAAGTGAAACGATTGCCGGGCGAGCAGTCCGTATTCGACCTCAATCGCCAGGAAGCCGACCGCCTGGCCGAAGTGCGCGCTGCGCGGCCGGCCTCTGACCCGAGCGAGTTTGCCGAAGCAGTCCGCGTAGCCATTGGCGCCATGCGTCCCCAGGAGTTATCTGACCTTGCGGCTCGACAGATCGAGACCATCGAGCGTGAGGGTTATCGCATCGAAAAACTGCTCCTCGGCGCCGAAGAGAAGATACCCCTGCCTGCGCTCTTGTTTGTGCCGCAGACCGCTCGCGGAGAAGGCTATCTTTACCTTGACGGCAGAGGGAAAGAAGCCGCGAGCGCCGCCGGTGGGCCGATCGAGCAACTCGTGCGACAGGGGCATCTGGTTCTGGCTGTCGACTTGCGCGGTTGCGGCGAGACAGCGGGGCCATCGCGACGTCAATGGTCGGCCCGGTTCGGCCCAGAGGTCGAGCCGTTCTTTTTGGCCTACCTGCTGGGGAAATCACTCGTCGGCTTACGCACCGAGGATGTGCTCCGGGCGGAGAAATTCTTGGCCGGACGTGTACAGCCCAACGGGGAGTCAAAACGGATTCACGTCATTGCGGTGGGCACGGCCGCAGTGCCGGCATTGCATGCTGCAGCGCTTGCGCCCGAGCGCTTGGCGACACTGACTCTGCGCCGATCGCTGCGCGCGTGGCGCGATTTATTCGATACCGCGGAGTGCGGCGCCCATTTGAGCGAAACAGTTCACGGCGCCCTGCGAACGTACGACCTGCCAGACCTGGTCCGGCTGGTGGGGGCCGACCGGGTCAAGCAGGAGGAACACCTCCTGCAGCCGTGACGGGGCAAATTTTTCATCGTTTACCTCTCGCAGGGCAGCCCGTGAAGGAACGACGTGCCTCGCCGATAGCTTGCTTGCCCCCCGACCATCAACTAAATTTGAACGCGCTTGGCGTGGTGCCGTTACGGTCCGCAAACGGGTGTCGCGACAGGCTTGCGTGGCGGCGCGCAATAAAAAGCCTTTCCCTTCGCCTGCAACCGGTCGTTCTTGGATCGGGAGAATTCTCGCCATGATGCGTTTGTTGGTCTCGCGTGGATTGATCGCGATTGTTTCCCTAGGGACGACTGCCAGCGCGCTGGCCATCGCCGAAGAAATCGGCGCCCCGCGCGGCATCCCCGGCTGGATCGAGCGCAATGGAGCCTGGGTCCCGGACGAACCGTTCGTCGCCGGTCAGACGAGGGCTACCGGATTGCAAACTCCCTTTCCCACGATGCGCTCGCTCGACAAAAACCCGATGACCCCCGACAAGGTGGAACTCGGCAAGCTGCTGTTCTTCGATCCGATCGTCAGCGGCCAGAACAACATGTCGTGCGCGACGTGCCATCATCCGGATCATGGGTTTGCCGATGGGCGCAAACTGAGCATGGGCTTCGGCGGCACCGGCGTGGGCCCGGAACGGAGCAACGGCGATGTGCTGGGACGCAGCGCGCCGAGTTTGTGGAACGCGGCTTATCACAAGTGGCAGTTCTGGGATGGACGAGCGGACGACCTCGAAGCACAAGCCGCCGGCCCAATCACGAATGAACACGAGATGGGCGAGAAGCCTGAAGTGCTGGTCAAGGAACTGCTCGCAATTCCGGAGTATGTGGCGCTGTTTCAAAAAGTCTTTGGAGGTTCAGCCGACGAAGCCGTGACCTTCGATCATGTGACGATGGCCATCGCGGCCTTTGAACGCACGTTGTTGTCGTTCAACTCGAAGTTCGACCGCTACGCCGCAGGAGATGCGACGGCGCTCAATGAGCAAGAGCGCGCTGGCATGAAGTTGTTTCGCTCGCTGAAAACCCGTTGCTTCGAATGTCACAACTTTCCCACGTTCGCTGATGATACGTTTCGCGTGATCGGGGTGCCGGAGACCGGCGCAGCCGATCGCGGACGAGGCGGCGTGCCGGGCGAAGGACCCGAAGGGGCCTTCAAAACGACCACGCTGCGCAACATCGAATTGACCGCGCCCTATATGCACAACGGGGCCTTCGACACGCTGGAAGAGGTGATCAAGTTCTACGCCAAAGGGGGCGGTCGCAGCGAACCGAACGCGCGGCCGGGCATCGACGATAAGATCGGTAAGTTCGATATTACAGACGCCGAGATTGCCGAGTTGGTCGCGTTTCTCAAGGCACTGACGGACACTTCGCTGCAGCCTGACCCACCGGCAAAAGTGCCCAGCGGTTTGCCGGTCGTGGCTGTGAAGTCCAAGGCCCAGCCGGCGCCAGCGGCCATCGCGCGTGGCGGTGCGCGTAAAGAGGCTTCCGCAAACGTTGCGGCCGCCACGCGGGCGAGCGCTGTTGCACCTGCTGCACCGCCGACCGGCGGCAGCGTCCCAACCGCTCCATTGAGTGGTTTTTCCAGTGGCAACATGCATCGCATCCCCGGTTTGGAATCGGTGGCTGCGGCGACGGTCAAGAGTCCAGCAGCCGAGCCACGTCACGGGCCTGGTGTGGGATTGGATTGGGTCGCGCAACTCGGTGCAAGCGCCAAAGCCAGCGCCGGCTCTCGCGTGGCGGCCACGTTTACGGTGCGCCCCGGGCAATCGATTCAGGCGGCGGTCGATCGCTGTGCGCCGGGGGACCGCGTCGAGGTTGAACCGGGCATATATCGTCAAACCGTGGCGATCGATCGTGATGGCGTCACGCTCGTCGGACTGAACCGTGACGGACAGCGCGCGGTGCTCGAC
>CAMFLN010000509.1 GCA_945957305.1 uncultured Planctomycetaceae bacterium
ACGAGATTCCTCTACGTCTCGTGGGCTCGGAGATGTGTATAAGAGACAGAGTCGGTACCGGCCACGGCGGTGTCGCCCTGATGCAAGCTGGTTTGGTAGTTCAGCGTGATCGGCTGGCTGAGGTCTCCCGAACGCGTCACAGGAAAGTTCAGCGTGGTGCTCGTCGTGGTCGAAGTGGCAGCGCCAACGCTGACCGTGGGCGCGCTCGGCACATGGTTGATGACGGTTGCCAGCGCACTGCCGTCAGCGATGGTGCCATTGTCGGCGCCCAGCAAGTTCACGTGGAACGTTTTGTCGGCGCCAGGGCTCAAGGCATTAAGTGTGACGTTGAAATCGGCCGTCGTGTGCCCGGCCAGAATGGTGACCGTGGACAGGCTCGAAACATAGTCCGTGCCAGCCACGGCCGTGTCCGCCCCCGTCGTGACAGCTTGATATTGGACGTGAACATCCACGGCGGCAGCGGTGTTCAACGAAACCGTAAAGGGCATCGGCGTCGTGGCCGAGGTGGAGACCGTCAAGCTCGAGTCGGCGATCGACACCGTGGGCTTGGTGTAATGAATGGTTCCCAGGGCGCTGTCGGCGCCACCGGCCGTAGTGATCGTGCCCAATCCGCCGTCGACGCTGGTCAATTGCACGTGAAAGGTCTTATCGCCCTGGAACTGCGTATTGTTGGGAATGCTGATCGAAAAATCCTTCGACAGCGTATTGGCGGCGATCACCACGGTGCCATTGCTGACCGCCGTGAAGTCGGTCCCCGCCACTGCATTGTCTGTCCCCGTCTGGACCGTTTGATAGTGCACGGTCAGCGGGGCAGCGATCGCGGTGGCCGTCGACGCGGTGAAGGTGATCTGCGTCGCGCCGGCGCCGGTCGTGGCGGCGCCGCCGGCGATCGAGATATTCGGCGCTGCGACGATCGTGGCCGAGGTCGTCCCCTGCGCGATTGTGGCAGGATCGGCAGCGCCAAAGGAGCCGCCACCAGCCTCATTCGTATCGGCCAAGAAGATCGTCTGTAATCCGCCCGGATCGCTATTGGGAAACTGCGTCTGGAAACTCACCGTGCCAGGCGACTGGGCCGTCATTTGGATGCGGTCGATAAGTTGCGGACCGGGGCCTGGCGGAGTTGGAAGGTTGCTCCCTGAGAGCGGAATTTGACCTTGCGCGAAAACCGTGTTCGAGTTGACAACGTTGAAACGGTTTGACGATGGCCCTGGATAGTCGCCGGGCGTAAAGTTTCCGGTGGCACTCGCCAGCCCCTGTGTGAACGACACATCCGTCTGGACGGTTACCGCCCCGGCATCGGAGAGTTGCCGTGTGTCGTTGATGTACACGTCCAACCAAAAAGTCTGCCCAGCAACGAGAGGACTCGAAAAGGAATTCCCCTGGTCGTCATGAACGGCCAGGGAGAATTGCAAAAACTTCGTTGCGGCATTCCCGGTCACCGTATCGGTGGCGACGATCGCGGGCGTGGAATCCGCTTCGCCGCTCGTCGAATACAAAGCCAAGGGGAGCCCGGTCAGCAGGTCCGAGGTCACCAGAGCACGCGTTTCCAGCGACTCGATGCGCAACCGAGTGGGGAGATAATTGTTTCGCTGAATCGCCGGGCGGCGCTTACGACGTCCTAAATAGCGGAACACGCTCATCGCTGACGAGGCCTCTTACGCGGTTTCTGATCGAACGCTTTTTATGGAACGTTGCTGCGCATCTCGAACGGTTGCCCAGCCTGGGCGCGCTAGTCCCTGCGCCAAAACGGCGCTCGAATCGCAACAGCTGAGGGAGTTGCCCCGTTTGCAGGAGGCCGCCCCCTGGCCATGCGCAAATCAACAGCGGATCCGCGTCACATCCGCCAGACTCTGTTCCGGGTCCCCGACGCGTCCTATGCCTCTTCCCAAACCGCCGCTGACGGGGTCGAGCGGCTTATGACTAGCCTGACGCCCAGCGAAGGTTTTTCGAAGATTCATTCAGGGTATCCTCGTCAAACAAAGACCGCAAGAAACTTGTTCCAGGGCTACAAGATACGGCTCGCCGCCGAGCGACGTCCCCCGGCTGTGCGGTCCTACGATCCGCACGATCCGCAGGTTCGGCCCTTTTTTTGCGATTGCGGCAGATCGTCGGAGAATGCAGATGCCTGGGGCAATTAGCCCGGGATGACGACGCGTCGAGCGGCCCCGCCCGGGCAGACTTCGCCGGGACCCTAAAGGCCGCCTGGGGCAGGACGCGATCGCGCGTGCAGAGGCGTAGAGCCGACACCCCTGGCACGCCGATAGCGGCTGACTTTAGGTAAACAGATTTCAGTCGTCCTGACCGTTGGTGCAGGCCAGCAGCGACTCGTCCTCGTCCAGGCTCCACAGAGTCGTGTCGTCCGCATGTGCGGCAAACACCTGCGACCGGGCGCTGCTCGTGGCGCTCGCGCCCGTGACGCTCGACGAGTTGCTCGCCGCGATCGCGGCGCTCGACTGTGCGGCGACCGAGGCTTGCGCGACCGAGCCGAGGGACCAATCGGACTTGTCCGTCAGAGGGCTTGCAACACTGTCGCTGGCAAACACCGAGTCGGTAATGGCCGCGGCCGATGTGGTGACCGGGGCGGCCACTGCTGCCGCTGCCTGGCCCACCGAAACACTGCTCGCGGTGATGACACTCGCACTGCTCGTGGAAACGGAGCTGTTAGTTGCAGTTGCACTGTCTACTGGGGCCGCCATCTGGTGGCCGGTGACAAGCTGCAACGCAGGCTGCGACACCAGGTGGGGCGCCGGCCCCGACCCGAACTGGTTGTAATAGCCGACTTCGGCAATCAAGTCGGACAAGTTGAACCTGCCATCTCCATTGACATCCACGTAAGCACCATTCGCTCCTGGGAGCGGAATCGGGAACGTGGGGCCTGACAAGTCGACCGAGCCCACCAGGTTGAACACGCCGATCAAGTTGATGATGTCGCCCAGGTTGACGAAACCGTCGTTGTTGACATCCGGGCTGATAATCTTGTTGTTATTCGGATCCTGGTACAGGCTATTTGGATTTTGCCACAGAGCCGTGGGGACGATGAGGTGGGCCGTGCCGTAGGTGGCCGACATCGGCGTACCGGTGCCGGAAACCAACGTATTGTGTCCGGCATTGGTCGCCGCCGCCGAGGCAATCGTGACGACTGTCCCCAGGGTGGTCGACGACGAAACCGTTCCCAACACGGTGAACACCAGTTGCGGCAATCCTGGCGAGGTGGGTGCACCGCTGCGCGTGCCCCCTGCTTCGTCGACCAGGCCGCTCGTGACGCTCCCGCTTTCGTTGTTCGGGAAGCCCGAGTTGACATCCGTGTTGAAGACGATTGAATTCGCATTCCACGTTACCGAGCTATTGTCGCGGGTCAGGTCCACAAAGGCCGAAGTAATGCCCGTCGCCCCCAAGCCCCGGGTGTCCGTGACATAGACCTTGGCCATGAACTGCTGGCCGGGCAGGACGACGTAATTGCCGTTGACGACCGGCAACGGCTGACCGCTCGAGGGATCGGCCAGAACGACCGTGTAAGCGGCCGCCGGCTGGATGGCGACTTTGTAGTCTTCGACTTCCCCGTCCGGAGCAACTCCGGTGTACGACAGATTCGCCGTCGTGCTGATGCGGAAGCGTGCATAGACCGTGGTTTGCCCGGTGGTCGGCACGGCAAAGTACAAGGTCGTGGTGCCGGCCCCCAGTTGTGTCACAGGCGAGCCCGTCAGGTTCGGATTCGAGAAGAAGACGAACTTATCCCCGGCATCAGCCCACGAGCCGTTGCCATTCCAATCAATCCAGGCATTGACGAAACCACCAGCCTTCGACGTCGTGACCTGTACGCTGCCGACGGTACCGGGAACCAGGTTGCCAAACACGATGCCGGTACCAGCCTGGCCGGCGCTGGCATTGGAATTTGGCGAGCCGTCAGGAAGCACCGGCTCGCTCGTTCCGAAGAACAAGCCACCGGAGGTAATGATGTGCCGCGCCCCGTCATTGGACAACGTCGTGGGGAAGGGAGACGGCGCGGTGC
>CAMFLN010000510.1 GCA_945957305.1 uncultured Planctomycetaceae bacterium
GACTGGGCGTGCTCCAATTCGACGAGTATTTGTTCAAGCTTCTGCTCGCGAGTTTGCAGCGCTTCGCACCGCGCCGCGAGAGTACTGGCTTCGCTATGCCACTGTGCAGCGCGTCGAGATTCTGCCAGAAAGGCTTCGCGCGATTGATCCGCTTGCTGGCGTATGGACGCCAGTCGGGTGCTGACGTCGGCCAGGCGCGCGTCGTCGGCCGCCGCGAGCGAGGCCACCTTGGCATGTTCGGCTGCGGCTGCGCTGACTTGTTCCGCTGTTTCGCGTAATTGTTGCTGCAGTGAACCCGCACGCACGTTGACGGCCATCAGCTGGCGACGGAGGCGCGCGATTTCTTGTTCCAACTCGTCGCTACGCTGCCGCTGGTGCTCGATCGTTGCTTCTCGCGTCACGATCCCTTCGCGGATTAGTGCTCCCTGCGACTCACTCGCACGAATCGCAGAGGCTGTCTCGTTCGCTTTCACCTCTTCCGCGATCGAGGCGTTGTCGGTTTGCTCTGCGACAGTCAGCGTGGCGTCGCGCTGCTGCGAGAGCTCGCTGAATTCAGCTTCCAGTTTCGCTAACTGCGCCGTCAGTTGCCGCCAGTCGGCCCGGCCCACGTGCGTGCGCAGCTGCTGCAGCCGCTCGGAATGTTCCTGATAACGGCGAGCCTTGGCTGCCTGCAGACGCACTTGGCGGAGACGGTGCTCAACCTCGGCAACGATATCTCCCAACCGCAGCAAGTTCTGTTCGACTCGCTCCAACCGTCGCAGCGATTCGATTTTCTTAGCTTTGAAACGGCTGATCCCCGCCGCTTCCTCGAAAATCAACCGTCGCTCGCGTGGCGACGATTGCAGCAGAACGTCGACCTTCCCCTGCTCGATGACGCTATACGCTTCGGTCGCGACGCCGGTGCCGGAGAAAACCTCGCGAATATCACGCAAGCGGCAGGGCTGCCGGTTGAGGAAGTATTCCCCTTCCCCGTTGCGGTAGACACGTCGCGACACCAGGACTTCCGCTGTATCGATCGGCAGTCGGCGGGTGCTGTTGTCGAGAGTTAGCGTCGCCTCGGCGTAGTTGAGCGCGGTGCGGCTCGCCGAGCCATTGAAGATGACGTCCGCCATTTCCTTGCCGCGCAAGGATTTGACGCTCTGTTCGCCGAGCACCCATTTGATGGCGTCGACGACGTTCGACTTGCCCGAGCCGTTCGGGCCGACCACGGCCGTGATGCCCTTGGGAAAGTCGAAACGGGTCTTATCGGCAAAGCTTTTGAAGCCGACAAGTTCCAGCGCCTTGAGCATGACCGATCAGCGTGATTTAAGTGGGGGCCTTATGGCCCGGCGTCGTGAATCCGGCATTGAACGGCAGGACACAGCCCGTCACGTCCGAGAATTGCCTGCGAGGCCTCTCCGCCCGGGTCGCCAGAAATGCCGGCCCCGGGGTCATTTCATTGTACCCAACCACGATCGCAGCGAACGGCCTTTTTCGCCCCCCTCGGAGGAGGAGTTCACCGCTGACGGTTTGTCAGGATTGTGGCGATCCAGCGTCTTTTGTCCGCTATCGAACAGGCCTGGCAGCGGGTTAGCCACGGCCACCCCGCTGTCAGCTCCTTGGTCGCTCGGCTCCTCGTCCGTTTCCGGCGCCGACTCGGCGCTGACTGCCTTATGCGTCGAGAGGGAACCGCGATCGTAGAGCCGTCCACCGCGTGGTACTGCATCGATGGCAAAGCGTCCGGGTAGCACGCCCTTCGACTTGGCCTGTTGCAGGGCTTGCACAATGTCGGGATAGGTCGCCTCGAGCTCGGCCAGTGTGCGCACCATCTCATCGAGCCGTGTCGAGATGACGCGCTTCTGATCAGGCTGATTCGGCATAAATCGGGCAATCGTGACCTGATCGTCTTTACCGGTGATGATGATGTGCTTGCCGGCCTCGATCGAGAACGGCGTGGTCAGCCGTTGATCGTTGCCAAAGACCACGATTTCCGGGCGATAACTTCGTGTGACGTGTACCAACGGCGGGCCCATCGTATCGAGCACGTGGTAGCTGAACTGCGCACTGACTTTTTCGCCCCGCACGAGCGGGTCTTGCGCGTTCATGGCCCACAACGCGCGGAACGAGCCATAACGGGTCTCATTGCTCGGCATATCCAACAGCTCGCGCAAACCGTCGTAAGCGGCGACATCGTCCATGGCGCTGAGCGCGGCCAACGCATACGCGCGGAATGCCGGCACGTCGCGGGCTGCTTCGACCAGGGGCGGAGCCGCTTCCTTTTGATCCAGGTAGGCCAGTGCCTCGGCGGCATAGAACCGCACTTCGGGATCAGCCGATTGCAGGCCCTTTTGCAAGGTGGGGATGCCGTCTTTGCCGATCGCTTCCAGGCGCAAGGCTGCGGTGGCCGCGGTGATGGGATCGAGCAGTTGGCGCTCGAGCAACGCGATGCGTGCCATCTGCTGAGCGGAATTCTCCTTCAGCGCTATCGAGCGAATGACCTGCACGTATCGGTCCACGTTGTCCTTGTACCGGGGGTGCACGATCAACTCGACATGCTGGTCGTCCTTGGGATTGGCGACCCCTTTTTTCACGCCACCGTTGTAGGTGTGGAAACGATGGTTGACCGCGACACCAATCTGCGAACTGATCGGAATGCTGCGATGATCCGGCTTGAGCATCAGGGCCAGCGGGCGCGACTTCTGGGCGATGCCGCCCCCCAGAACGCGGCCGCGGTTGGCCGTCACGTGATTGTCGTCCTGGCCGTCTGCCGAAGGATCGATCAGCACCGGGCCGTGCGCTTTGGCGATCATGCTTCCTTCGCGCATGCTGCCGTTGAGCACGGCCATTTCGGCCAGGCGAGTTTCCATCAGCCACCCGCCGTTCAGGCTGGTTGTGCCGCTACGGCTGGGAACGCGCACTTCGATATCGAAATGATCGCCTTGTTGGATTCCCGGTCGCAAATAGCCGCGCACCAGGACGAGCGACGCCGTGCCTGAGGAAAGAATCTCGTTGGGATGTGCAACGCCGTAGGCCTTCATTTCGGACACCAGGTCGTCGCGCTGCGGAGAAGGATCGGGGTCGCTGCCGGTATGCGGTAATCCGGTCACCAAGCCAACGGCTTCGACCTTGACTGGGTGCAAGCCGAACGGCACGGCATAATCGCCGACAAGTTTCGTGCGCTGCTCGTCGAGTTCCGGCTCGGGGCTTTGCGAGCGAATGAACGAGCCCGCGCAGCCAGTCAGGACGACGAGTAAAACGACAGACCACGAGCGTCCAGGCCTCATGCCACAGCACTCCGTCCGTTAGCGCCTGCCTCGGTAATGGCCGCCGCAGCGCGCAAATTTGCGCGGGGGGCCGAGGGTCGGCGCCGGATATGTCGCGAAAGGAAGAAAGAAAGGTAGTCGGGCGGGGAAGATAGTGGCCCGTGGCGAGTGCGTCAAGGTGACCTTGCCACGGCATCCGCGTGGCGACACTTCGGCGAATCAGGGAGGGTCATAGCCGCCGGGATGAAAGGGGTGACAGCGGCAAATGCGCAGCAACCCACGCCACGTGCCGACGAAAGCGCCGTACTTACGGACCGCGCCGATGAAATAATTGCTGCACGTGGGCTCGAAGCGGCATTGTCGTCCCACGATCGGGCTGAGCGTGTATTGGTAAACACGCGCGAGTAGCACGAGAAACTCTGCTGGCAAGCGGACGATAGCACGCCCTGCAGATCTCATGTGAGCTTTCCCCGCAAACGTCGCTCGATCCGCTGGGAAACCTGCAGCAGCGAGGCCTGGTATTCCGCCAGCTGTGGCTCACCGCGAGTTACCGGGATCACGACGAAATCCAGCGGTGGTAAGCGACACCGCAGCAGGCGAAACGCCTCGCGTAACAGCCGCTTGTGCCGATTACGCACCACGGCGTTGCCGACTTTCCGCGATACCGACATTCCCAAACGGGGCGCGCCAGTTTCGCTCGCGCAAGCATGTATGCGCAACACGCCGTCGGTGGCCACCTGGCGCGCCGCGAACAC
>CAMFLN010000511.1 GCA_945957305.1 uncultured Planctomycetaceae bacterium
CCGCGGCGTCCGCGGCCAACCGATCGACGGCCTGACGGTCGATGCCCAAACGCTTGAGCAACGCCGCCTCGGTACGTGGCACGCCGGACAGGTCGTAATAGTGCGGCGCCTGGGAGGCGCGAGCGACGAAGTAATCTCCACGCAACACAGCGCCGGCCGAACCCGACAAGGCTTTCAAACGCGTTGCTACATCCAGCGGAATCCAGCCAGCGTCAACGGTCACAACCAACGGCTTGGCCGCTGCCGGTTTCCCACCAGACGTCTGTTTTCCGGCAAGCTGCGGCGCTACGACTTGCGTTTGCAGATGAAAGTACGGATCTGCCTCTGCCAGCTTTTCCCACGCCGCAACCAGCCCGCCGAGCGTCGTTGGGTCACGCAGGTTCGAGCAGGCTGCCAGATCGACCCGCACCATAGAACCGCCAACAAGTTGCTGGGGACGAACGATCAGGCGCGAACGGCTAACGGCGTTCAGCAGATAACTGATGGCGAGGAACTCAGTGGTCCGCTCTTCGTCCGTCCGGCCTGACAACGTCAGGTATCGCAACTGCGCACGCGCTGCGCTGGGCTGCGCTTCGAGGTCGGCAAGTGCGATCCGCGCTGCAACGGCAAGCGGCGTCTCGGCAATCGCCACGGCGGCGAAAGCTACGCTCGTTACAAAAGCGGCATGGGCCGCGGTGGCAATCAGCCATCCGGTTCGCATCCTATCTCCGTGAGAGACAAGTTCCGCGGGGCAGGAAATCATGGGGATCGCGCCGCCAAGGGCTAAGGCTGCCCCAGTGCGTTGAGATCGGCGATCAACGACGTCATGTCGAATCCGTTCGGAGCCTTCGTGGCATCAGTGACCCACTCGGGCGAAATGATGCCGTACGCTTCTTCCACGTACAGGGGAAATGCAACCCATTGGATTTTGATCAGTTCGCCCCACGAGACGCACGTCGCGTACTCCGCGTCGTAGTCGACGACGTAGACCGCGTGGCCTCCCCAACTGCCCGGCCGCCAGGCGGCATGTCCAAAATCAATATGGAAATGCGGTGCTTTCCACACAGATTGGTTTTGCCATGCCAGCGGCAACGCCACCCCGATATAGACGCCGCCGAAGAGGTAGATGCCTTCCTTGATTTCGCGCTGGTCGCGCGGTTCAAGGGCTACGTAAGCGCCGATCTTGCGACCGCCGATGCCGGTCGTGCGCCAGTAGTTCAGTACATCCAGTTCCACGGCGCCGTTGTCGTTGGCTCCGGTCGTTGGGTCATAACCACTGATGGCCGAGTAGGCTGCCAGAATATCGGCGTCGGCCAGCGTGACCTCTTGTCCTTGGTTGGCGGTCCAAGTTTGAATCGCGTGGCCGGCGCTGGCGCAGGTGCAGTCGCCAATGCGATCGTTAAGCATCATGCCCCAGGGATCGCGTGCCCTGTGGCTCCAGCGCACATAGCTGGGAAGCGGCGGTAGTGCCGCCGGGACCAGGTAGCGGGCGGCGCGCAGGGTACGAGCGTCGAAACGCGGCGCAAGGCGGCCGAGCTTGACGTTATGCGGAATCGAGACCATCAGGATTTGCTCCCTCTCCGAGCGAACTCGGCGGCTAAATATCGAAAGGAGTTAGAGCGCGACGCCGGCTAGCTTCAGAATCAGTTCGATAATCGCCAGCGTTTGCGGATTGGTGAGCAGCGCGACAATAGCGTTGATGATGTGTCCATCGCCAATGGCCGCGAACGCCGCGTCGACTTCGGCGACCGAGCACGAGACCGGGCCGATCACCGGATCGGCGGGCTGCGGAGCCGGTGGCGTCGGCGCGCCGGGAAAATCTCGCAAGTCGGCGACGATCACGTCTCCGACGGCTTTCGCCGCTGACCACTTGTCATCGATCGTCGTGGCCGCAGCGACTCTCTGCACTCCTGCAACGATTGCGGGCACATCCTTGGCATGGCGGGCCAGCCAGGCGACCAAGGACAAATTGATTCCAGCGGCTTGAAGTTCGGACGCTTGCACGGGAACCTCCTGGGTATGGGGTGAAGAATCGTTCGGGATCGGGATAACACTTTCGGAGCTAGGCGCGCGGAAACGCGCGATCACTTCAGAGCTTGGCGGGGGGACGCGCGAGTTTCGGCGGCGCAGTCGTAGTCAGAACGAGGCTCGCGCAGCGTCACCGTCAGCTCATGCAGCGCGGTGACGATGGCCAGGTGGTCCGAATGCCGCTCGATCCGCTCGGCGTTCAATTCATCACGCAACGCTTCGCGTTCGACACGGCATTCGTCGCGCGCCGTGGCCAGTTCCTCACGAAAGGCAGTCAACAGTTCGGGAATCGTCCGGCTGGCTGTATGCCACGCATACCACCCGAGGATGGCCGTGGCGGTGAGATTGCCGAGATCCGGCGCGAAGTAGTCCGTCATGGCATTGCTTGCTCGTGTGTGCTGAGCCAGCCGTGCGACCAACAAAAAAAACCCGCCTCCGGAATCAATCCGAAGACGGGCTCTTGTAGATACCTGTTAGTCGCTCAGGCTCTGCGGATACCGCGTGTGTGTGAGGGATCGTAGCGAAACTACTGGCCTGATTTCAAGACCCGCGCGATGAAAAACTTGCGCAGGACATCGCTGAGAGGGTGGCTATCAACGCGCGGGGCATGGCGCGGGGCGATCTAGAACTCACGCGGAGACCGCTTCTCGTCGCGCGGCGAGCGCCGTTCATTGCCACGCTCTTCGCGCGGCAGCCCCGGGCGCGGTTTTTGATCGGGCGGCTTGTGAGTCAGAGGATCCAACAGAGCCTGCGCCAGTTCGTCGTCACCGGTCATCAATTGCAGCGCGGTACGCAATTCGCGCTCGGCTTGCGATCCTTTGCCGCTGTAGGCGTAGTAATAACCGAGCAGAAAATGCCCGGATCCTTCGCGCGGATGGGCAGCGACATGACTTTCCAGCGCGCGCAACCGCGCAGAAAACTCGCCGGCCGAAGCGAAATAGGTATCACACTTCAAGACCGGGCGGCCCCATTCTTCGGCGGGCAGCAGCCGCATGGCG
This sequence comes from uncultured Planctomycetaceae bacterium, assembly GCA_945957305.1. Taxonomy (GTDB): domain Bacteria; phylum Planctomycetota; class Planctomycetia; order Pirellulales; family JACPPG01; genus JACPPG01. The sequence goes on from CAMFLN010000511.1 coordinate 3,006, forward strand.
GAATGTAGCGCCTGGGCCGCCCGCGCGTAACTCTGCATGCCAAAGAGCGCTTGCGCGCGCAGCATCCAAGCCTGGCCGTCGTCGGAATCCTCGGCCAGAACCGGTTGCAGCTCGACCAGTACCTGGGGGTAATCTGCCGCGCGCAGCGCCGCTGCCGCACGCGCGACAAACTCGCTTAGATCAGTCACCGGACGGTAGTAATAGCCGTTGGGACTCGTCTCGACGATCTGATGCCCCAGCGGCTGCGGAAAACCGAGGTTCGCGACCGGATATCCAAACATCGGCGCGAACGGAAAGACATCGATCGAATAATAAGGCTGCGGCGAAATGACCGCCGGGCCCGCGATGCCAGGATCAAACGGCCGGGCCGCGCGCGGCACCGGACGCGCGAATTGCGCGGCGACCGGTGCAGGAAGCTGCAACGCGACCGCTGTGAAGATCGCCAACATCGCCGCCCAGCGGCAGCGATTACGCCCGCGTGCACAGTACTTCATCGCGTCGACTCCTTGCCCTCGGCAATGTTCATCCTGGCAAATGCCGTGATCCGGGGCAAGCGCATGGGCTAAAGGCGTTCAGTCGGACAGGAAGGCCGCCAACGAGCGCCAAGAGCGGGCGCTAAATCGGGGTCAGAAAAGGGAAGAAGCCGACCGAAAAATCGGCCGGCTTCCTCCACTGACTCGTCAACAGAATCGGCTGCCTGACGCACTCCTCGAATCAGGAGCAGCAGCCCGTCGGCTGAAGCGTCAGACGAGCCACCTCTGGAAATCACTACACATATAGGGACCACCTCCTTCCTCTAGGGCCACCCCGCTGGACTGCCGATTCCAGACCGGCGTCACGGCGGGCCACTAGTCCGGCCCGAGCCACGTTAGCCCGAGGCACACGCGACAATGAATACTATGCAAATGTCTTCCGCACGGTCAAGGAAATTTGCCATCGTGCGGTCGATTGCCGAGCGAAACCAGAGCTTTCTGACAGCGTCCCGACCATG
>CAMFLN010000512.1 GCA_945957305.1 uncultured Planctomycetaceae bacterium
AGCCAGGTCCGCGTCATGCCATTCGGCCGGATATCCGCCGGTCACCCAGGCGCCCCGAATCTCTCCCTGGTCCAAATCGGCCAGGAATGCGTCAAACGTCAGGTGCCCGCCGAAGTGCTTGACGACCTCTTCGACGCCGCGGCGATTAGGAGCTTTCTCGGCGCGGATCGTGAAGCCGTTCTTGAACGTTTCATCGTTCCCTATGCGGGGTACGACGCCCAGGCCAATCACCGCCTGCGGATCAATGCCGCGGACGTAGGTCGAGAGCAAAAACGCCTCTTCGACGGTCAGATGCGGCGAGAGCACAGCCGCGAGCCGACCGGCCGAGCCGAGCGCGCTCCGCAGCTCCGCCGGCAGCGTGGCCCATTCGATATTGGCGTGCGCTCCGTCCGAGCGCTTCCGCAAACCGATTTGCCGATCCGGGCTGTGGACGTGGTGATAACCGTAACGACCGTCGTCGCACATCCACCATTTATTGACGTGCGGATTCTCGCGCGGCTTCAAACGCCACACGTGATCCTGATTTTCTTCGACGTTGATCGAGCAGCCTGTCGAGCAACCGGTGCACACGCCGGGGTGCTGCTTCAAGAACCAGACGCGTTGCTGATAGAGGAAGTCCTTGTCTCCCAGGGCACCCACCGGGCACAGGTCGACAACATTGCCCGCGAGTTTGTTATCGAGCGGGAAGCCCTGCAGGACGTCGATCTCTTCATGGCTGCCGCGGTGGATGACCATCAGCTCGCTGCTGCCGCTGATCTCGCGCGTGAAGCGGACGCAGCGGGTGCACATGACGCAGCGGTCAACGAAGAGCGTGACCGTGTCCCCCATATCGCGGCGGCGGCTGGTGAAGGGACGAATATCGGCGCGACGCTCGTTCTGCCCATGCGCAAAGTGGTAATCCTGTAGACGGCACTCTCCCGCCTTGTCGCAGATCGGGCAATCGATGGGGTGGTCGATGAGCAAATCCTCTTCGACCATCGCCCGCGCTTTGCGCACATTCTCGCTGTTGGTGACGAACACGGTGCCGTCTTTGGCCGGCGTCTGACAGGCAGGCACCAGTTTCGGCATCATCGTGATCGCGCCGGTGTCGGCGTTCTTTGTTCCCGTCTCGACCAGGCACATGCGGCAGCTGGCAACGACGGTCAATCCGGCATGCCAGCAATAGTGCGGGATTTCGACCCCCGCGCGCTCGGCCGCCTGGATGCCATTGAGGCGCTCCTGATCGCCGACCTGAACTTCTTGACCGTCGACTATTACCGTTCCCATGACACTGCCGTTTTCTGCTGATTCAATTCCGAACTAATGCGCTGCGAGGATTGGCAAAGCTTTCACCGCGTGCGTCACCGCATAGCCCTGCGGGTTTGTGCGTTTGATGTACTCTTCGAACTCGCCGCGGAATTTGCGGATGGCATTCTTAATCGGCCAGGCGGCGCCGTCGGCCAGGCCGCAGATCGTTGTGCCGGGAATGATGCCGATCGAGTCGCCGATTTCGAGCAGCAGATCGAGGTCCTTCAATCGTCCCTTGCCGGCCTTGATCCGTTCCAGCATCTCGAGCGCCCAGCGTGTCCCTTCACGGCACGGCGTGCATTGACCGCAACTTTCATGTTGAAAGAAGCGGCAACTGTTATGCAAGAAGTCCACGATGCTCACCGTTTCGTCGAGCACCACGACCGCCGCCGTGCCCAGCCCCAGGCAGCCGACGCGGCCGGGCCCGGCGAAATCGAGCGGCGTATCGAGTTCCTTTTCGGTAAACAGGCCCATGCTGATGCCGCCGGGGATCGCGGCCTTGGCCTTGCGCCCCTTCCACACTCCGCCGCCGTATTCGTCAATCAACTGTCGGCACGTAATACCCAGCGGCGCTTCGTAGCAGCCCGGCTTGTTGACATGGCCGCTGAGGCAATACAGCTTCGGACCGTAACTACCAGGATCGCGCGGGTTGTTCGGGTCGGCCGGCACGCCGATCGATTTGAACCAATCCGCGCCGCGATTAACGATATGCGTCACGCAGGCGACGGTCTCGATATTGTTGACGACGGTCGGCTTGCGAAACACGCCTTCCACGGCCGGGAACGGCGGCTTGATGCGTGGCCAGGCGCGTTTGCCTTCCAGGCTTTCGATCAAGCCGGTCTCTTCGCCGCAGATGTACGCGGCGGCGCCGCGATGCATACAGACGTCGAGCGAGAACTCGCTCCCCAGAATGTTCTGGCCCAGGTAGCCTGCCGCGTAACATTCGTCGAGCGCGGCCTGCATGCGATCCAGGCAGGTCGGATACTCATAGCGGAGATAGACGTAGGCCGTCTTGGCTTTCGTCGCATAGCAGCTGAGGATGATCCCCTCGATCACCTGGTGGGGATCTTCCTACATTAAAATGCGATTAGCGCCAGTGCCGGGCTCGCTCTCGTCGGCATTGATGCACATGTAGATCGGGCCGGGGTGGTCCTTCGGCAGAAAGGTCCACTTCAAGCCTGTCGGAAAACCGGCGCCGCCGCGGCCACGGAGATTGCTCGACTTGACCAGCTCGATCAGCGCGGGGGGCTGCATTTCGGCCAGCACCTTGCGCAGCGCGCGGTAGCCGCCATGCTGCTCGTAGACAGCCCGCGTGTGGCTATCCGCCCGGTTGATATTGGCTAACAGTACTGGTTCGAACTGCGGCACTTCAAGAATTCCTTCCGCTTTGCCACGGTGCAGGTCAGCCGTCTCCCGCAGCACGACAAAGCGATCCGTCGATCACTCGAACGATTGCAAAATCTGGTCTGTTTTTTCCGGCGTCAGGTCCTTGTACAGCGTCTTGCCCGCCAGCATGCAGGGGGCGAAGTCGCAAGCACCCAGGCATTCGGCAAATTCGACTGTCACTCGACCGTCGGGCGTGGTCTCGCCCGGCTTGATCCCCAGTTGGTGGCACATGTGATCGAGCACTTGCTCGCCGCCCCGCAGCGCACAACTGACCGACCGGCAAACCCAGGCGCGGGTTCGTCCGTGCGGCGCGTCTTGTTTAAAGAAGCCGTAGAAGCTGAGCGTGTCCTGCACTTCGGCGGGTGCCAGGTTCAGCAGCTTTGCGATTTCGACCACGGCGGCGATCGGCACATAACGCAGCCGCTCGTTGACGATATGCAGCGCCGGCAGCGTCACCGCTTGCCGCGTGGGGTAACGCGGAAAGAGGGCCTGGATGGCCGCGATCATTTCGTCAGTAAGTACGCGCTCGGTAGTCGACATCGTGTTCCGAGGTAGTTGCGATTTATCGATCCAGTTCCGCCGCGATAATGTTCAAGCTGCCCAGGACCGCCACCACGTCCGACAGCGTGTGGCCGCGGATCAAGTGCGGGAAAACCGCAAAGTGGATGTACGAGGGGGGGCGGCAACGCGCGCGATAGGCCACTTCACTGCCGTCGCCGGCGATGTAGAAGCCCAACTCGCCGTTGGGACTCTCGATGGCCGAGTAACTTTCTTCCCGCGGCACTTCAAAGCCGCGATTGCTCATCGTCAGCTCGAAGTGCGAGATGCAGCCTTCGATCGTCGAATACACGTCGCGCTTCGACGGAATTGTCGTGCGCTCGCCGATGTCGACATTGACCGGCCCGGCGGGCAGGTTTTCGATCGCTTGAGCGACGATCTTCAAACTCTCGCGCATCTCGGCCTGGCGGACCAGGTAGCGCGAATAGCAATCCCCCGCCGTGGCGCAGCAAATCTGAAAATCGAAATCAGAGTAAGCCAGATAGGGTTCGTCCTTGCGCAGGTCGCGCGTCACCCCGCTCCCCCGGGCGATCGGGCCGGTGCAACTGCGATTGATCGCCTCTTCTTTCGTCAGGATCCCCACCCCCTTGGTGCGATCGACGAAAATGCGATTGCGATTCAGCAGCCGCTCCATGTCGTCAAGCGTTTTGGGAAAGGTGCGGACGAATTCGCGCACCATTTCCACGAACAACGGGGTCGCGTCGTGCATGACGCCGCCGACGCGGGTGTAGCTGTTGGTGAACCGTGCGCCGCACAAC
>CAMFLN010000513.1 GCA_945957305.1 uncultured Planctomycetaceae bacterium
CAGATAGTTTGACCGGTCGCGTGTGGAGCGGCAGGGGAGCCACTGCCGAATGTACTTATGCTTCGTTGATCACGGCGATCGTTTTATGTGCTAGCACAAGCTCGGGGCGCGGACAGCAGGGCACGCGAACTATGTACGAATCTTTCTACCATTTGACCGACCGACCTTTCGCGGCCACTCCTCGCATCGACCAGTACTTCCCGGCCCGCGCCATCGAGGGCGCGCGTCGCACGTTGGTACGGTGCGTCGAACGCGCGGAAGGGATCGGCGTCGTGGTCGGTCCGTCCGGGATCGGCAAGACGTTGCTGTGCCAAATGCTGCGCGAGCATTTCCAAGACGCCTTTGAAGTGATCATGTTGGGGGCGACCCGCATCGATTCGCCGCGCTCCTTGTTGCAAGCCATGTTGTTCGACCTGGGCCTCCCCTGCCGTGGGCTGGCGGACGGCGACCTGCGGTTGGCGCTGGTCGACCATCTGACGCGCGAGGCCGGCCGCGCGGGCGCGCTGCTGATCGCCGACGAAGCGCACACCTTGCCGGCGCGCGTCCTGGAAGAGATCCGTCTGATCATGAATATCACCGTGGCGGGTCAGCCGCGCGTGCGCTTTCTCATGGTTGGGGGGCCGTCGTTGGAAGAGCATCTGGCCAGCCCCAAGCTCGAATCGTTCAGCCAGCGCGCCGCGGCCCGCTGCTATCTCGAACCGCTCGATCGAGGCGAGACGGCCGGCTACATCGCCGCCCAGATCATGGCGGCCGGTGGCGAGCCACGCCGGATGTTTGCTGAATCGGCGCTCGAAAGCGTCTACCGCGCGACGGACGGCGTGCCGCGTTTGATCAACCAGGTGTGCGATCATGCCCTGGTACTGGCATTTGCCAAACGCGTCGATCGTCTGGCCGAGCGCGAGATCGAAGAAGCCTGGGCCGACCTGCAGCAATTGCCGACCCCCTGGAGTGGCTCGGCCGTAACGGAACCAATGCCCGCCGACGATGTGATCGAATTTGGACAACTGGATGAAGAGCCGGAATCATTCGATTCGGCCGCTCCGATGGGGCCCCGGTTGGCCGCCGGATTAGATGAAACCGAAGCTGACGCCGAGCCGATGTTCGAACCCGAGATGCCGGGGCTGGATTCAGCAACGATCGAAACGCAACAGAGTACATCGATCGAAATCGGCATGCAGCCTCGTCCCGCATCGACGGTGGCCGTGGCGCCAACGGCCAATCCCTTCGGCGATGATTTCGATCACGAAGAGATCGTTGTCGACCGGTTTTGTTCCGCTCACGCGGCCGTGTGGGATCAAATGCCCCACGTCTATAGCTCCGAGGGACGCGTCCTGGCGGAGTTGTTGCAACCGTTCGTGCAAACGGCCAAGACCTCGCCGGTCGCTGAAGCACCGATTTGGCCCGAGAGCGAGACTGAGCTGATCGTCGTCGAGGATGATCCGGTGGCCGCGACCGTGGTGCGCCCCGCTGCATCGCGGGCCTACCGCCAGGAGTACTCGCAGCTATTTGCCAAGTTGCGCCGCGGCTAAACATGCCGTGTTTGCGACCGGCTTATGGCGTGACCACAGGCGGAGCGGCCGCGTCTTCCTGCCAATCGATCACGAGCGGTTTCGACAAATCGGGAATGTCGATCGCCTGAGCGGCGGGATAGTCCTGCCGATGGTCGGCCCACCATTGCCGCCACCAGTCTGGCGTGAATTGATCCGCGTACGACTTGCCCGTGTTCGGATCGCGCCAGGCTCCTTGGCCGGGCGTTACCTCGACGAGACGCTGGTCATCCTCGTGTGTCAGTTGTCGCAGTGCCCGACGGACATAATCGCTCGATGCGGGGCTGGCTTCCAAGAATGCGATCAAGTAGGGAACCGCTCTGAGATCCTTGTGCCAGGCGATTTCGTCGGCCAGCAATGGTAAATAAAACCGCGGTTGGTCGAGCGTCCCGTGGCGAGTTTTCCGGTCCTCAGCAAGCGCTGCGGGAAGTTGCCGTAGTTTTCCCTGCAGTGTGTCCGTGTTCGCCGGAAAAGGCACATAGTTCTGGCCGTTGTCCGTTTTGTCGAAATTGGGAATTGCGATTGCCTGGACTTCCGCTGGGAATTCGTGCTTGTGGGCTTCCCACCAGCGCCGCCACCAAGCGCCGTCGTGAAATTGACTGTACTCCACCTTCGTCAGCGGGCGGAGGACGTTGTAGCCGATCGAGTAGATAGTTCGATAAGAGTTGTCGGCTTCGATCACTCCGATCAGCACAGGGATCGATGCGGCTCCCTTTCGTTCAGCGATTTCTTGCGCGGCACGACCAATGTCGCGATTGGCATACGGCCCTTCCAGGTCGACACCAACAATTTGCAGCGCGTCGGTGAAACCATCCCATCGGCGGGCGTGATCATACGCCGCCATGGTTCGGGCCAGTTGATCTTCATCGCTGCCCGGCGGCCATTTGCTGACCGGACGTCGTGCGATGCACGACAAAACTCCGAGCGGGACAAGCAAAAACAGCAGCCCGACCGCGATCGCGAATCCTCGTCTGCCCCCAGACATGGAACGAATCTCCCATACTGCGAGGATTACACAACGCGGCCGGGCCGCACGGCCTCTGTTCAGAGCTATTTACCGGCTCCCTGTTTGGCCTGCGCCAGCTTCTCTTTAAACTGCACGTCGTCCGGGTTGGCCTTTGTTAACTGCTCGAAGAGCGGCACCGCCTTGTCGTACTCCTGATTCGCGAGATAAACGTCGGCAAGTCCCAGTGTCCCGGCGTGCGGGCCAGGGATTTTGTCGACCATCTCTTGCCACAGTTTGACGGCGCCGGGTTCGTCACCCTGCGCTTTCAGTACACGAGCCAGGCCGTTCATCGCGCCGCCGGCGAGCGGTTCGACAGCCAGCGTCCGTTCGAAGTAGGACTTGGCCCCGTCCAAATCGCCGCCGTTGAGCAGTAGCCAGCCCATGCCGTTGAGTGCCGCACCGTTCTGCGGCGCTTTGGCGAGAATTGCCTCGAACGTCTTTTTGGCTTCTTCTCGACGCCCCTGGTTCATCAATTGCCAGCCGCGCCCCGCGTCGCGACCAAGATTCGTCGCCGCGCTGGTGGCCGGGGGTTCGATCGCTTGCCGCAATTCGTCCGATAGAGAGCGTGCCATCGCGGCCTCGAGCATCTGCTTGGCGGTAGCGTCCGCTTCGCCAGAATCGACGACCTTCTTGGCCCAGCGGGCTGCGTCGTCGTACTTGCGCTCGATCAGGTAGAGACGCGCCAAGCCATACCAGGCGGCGCTGGCCGTCGGCGCAGCTTTGAGCAAATACTTTTCGGCGTCGTCGTACTTTCGCTCGGAAAGTGCGATCTGCCCCAGGCCGTTCAAAGCAGCCGGGTGCTGTGGTTCGATTTTGAGGCAATCCGCAAACGCCTGGCGGGCCTGCTCAGGATTGCCACTATTGAAACTGGCCCAGCCTAGCCCGTTGAGCGCGCCCGTATTGCGCGGATCGAGCTTGATTGCTTGTTGAAACTTGTCGATGGCAACGGCGAAATCCTGTTGCTGCCATTGTTGCCAGCCCTCGCCCGCGAGCCTGGCGGCCTTTTCGGCATCGACCTGCGACACACCACTGGCGGACGCCAGAAACACCACTGCTGCACAAACACCCGTAATCATGACTGCCCCTCCGATCAAAAAGAACCACAACTTTCTCCGCTGGCGACGACGCTCGTCCCCTTGGAGTGAACGCACAAGAAGTTGGTCTGCACGCCGCATGGCGTCGTCCAGCGTCGCCTGCTCGCGATCGGCGGCGGCTGACCCGGCATAGTGTTCGGTGCGAGTGCGGTCGGTGGTGCCCATTGGACGTGCTTTCGCAACTAGATTCGCTTGATGATGCGGGCTGCCTCGGCAGCCCCCGTTTCGCCTGATTCGACGGCATCGAGAACGTTCCCCTCGACCGTCTGAGTTTTCGCAATGGCGCCGCGCAAGGCGTCGATTACTTTGTCGAGCCGCGAGCGGATGGTGGGGTAAGAAA
>CAMFLN010000514.1 GCA_945957305.1 uncultured Planctomycetaceae bacterium
CTCATACAGCCGATCATCGGCCAACCCCAGTTCACGATCGTCAATATTCGCCCGCAGACCCAACTCGGCGGACAGGTAACGCAACAGGTTCGGCAGGGCCAGCGGCGCCACGTTGCCTCCCCCCGAGTGCTTGACCGTGGCGATGTAGAGTTTGGCGCGATCGAACGCCTCGCGCGCGCCGAGACCGGCGAGCTGGGGCAAATCGAGTTTATACTTCGGTTCGCGATTCGTGGCATACGCCAGCACGTTGACCCCCAACTTGCGCGCGGCGTCGATCTGCGCTTCGATCTCGGCCGGGTATTTCTTTTCTCGATTCGGCCGGTCAAGCTCCCAATAGCCCGACAGATTGTCCGGGCAGTACGCCACGCAGGTGCGGCAACCCAGGTCGACTCCCCATAGTGGCCGCTGATAGCGCGCCTCGACCGGCGCTTCAGCGCTCCAGATGGGATGCTCGGGCGGCAGCAGTCGCAGCTTGTAGTCAGGTTCGGGGAAAACGCGTTTCATCAATTCGCGAAAGCTGCGATCGAATTCCTGCCCCTCGCAGACCGCATCGGCGAAGATAAACCCGCCACGATTAATATAGTCGCGCAGCATGCGGACCCCGGCGTCCGAGATCTCGGCCCCTTTTTCACCGTTGAGGTACAGAACCGGCGCTTCGAGTAAATCTTCGGTGCGCGCCGCATCGAGATCAACGATCTGCCACGTCAGATCGCGCTTCCAGCATTTCTCGGCGTAGGTAACCACATGAGCGACATCCTTGCGATGATGGTTCCAGTCTGCGCGCGGCTCGTGCTTGAGCTTGGCCATGACGACCGGGCGTCGTCCCTTGGCGAGAAACAACAGCGCGAAGCTCGTACCGATGTTGGCATTGACCTGCCCCATTCCTTTTTCGATCCAGGCGCCCGAAACTTTGTCTTGCTGCTCGATCAAGACTTCGCACCCTTCGCGATACCAGTCATGGTCGCCGACGAAGCGTTGATTCGACAGCCGGCCGGCGCGTTCGAGTCCGTATAAGTAATACAGCGGCCATTGTCCGTTATTCGGATTCGACCGTACCGAAAAGTGCTTGGCCAACCACGTCATGGCGCGATCGATGGCGTGTTGCGGGCGCTGCGGTCGGCAGCAATGAACCTTGCCCCCTTCGACCGCGGCGTCCCCTTCTTCCAGCACTTCCAGCGCGAGGGCCACGGCGCCGATGCCCGCGCAGGTCATGCTGCCTGTTCCCTGGTGCCCTGGCTGATAGCCCCACGAGCCGTCGGAGTTTTGCGACTGCTGCCAGTAATTGAGTGCCGTGCGAAACGTATGGCCGCTGACGGGGATGCCGGCGCGCTGCGCTTCGTACAACGCCAGAATCGCGAATTGCGAGTTGGAGTTATCGCCGTTCCCCAGCGGATAGCTCCACATGCCGCGATTGCGCGATTCGCGCTTTTGCGATTCTTCGAGCCATTGCACATTGCGACGAATGAGCGCGGCGTCACGCTCGGGCTCGGCAATGCTCAGGACCATGGTCTGCAGCGCCGTGGGATACGTGGCCTGCGGCGGAATCTGCCGCAGAATGTTGAGCGCCGCCTGAATCTGCGGATCATCTTTCGATACGCCGGCATTCAATAAAGCCAACGTCGAGAGGGACGTCACCCCGCCGGCCATGATCGGGGCGACTTCCTGCCATGACCCATCTTTGAATTGCTGCCGGCGCAGGAACATGACCGCGCGGTCGATCGCGTCGCGCACTTGCTCGGCCGTGACTTCGGCGCGCGCTTGCGGAATGCCGGGCACGGCCAGAAACAGACACGCCCACAATGACACGAAGGCGCAGCGCGCCATCGACTGTCTCCGCGGCTAGCGGGGCGGCAAAAAGGGGTACTGTTGCATCTTAACGTGAGTAAACTTCGGCCCGCAACGGCCGGATGGCGAACGGTGACGTTAGCCGATCGGGGCCGAAAGGGGTTGCAATCGGTGCGCCGGGTGCCTGATAATACAGGTCCTGCCCGCTGCCAGCCTGCCTGATTTGAAAACCAAAGAGCGGCCCCTGTTCCTTCCCTCCTGGGCCTGTGCCATGCGAATTTGGCGACGCGTAATTTCCCGTGCGCTCCTTTTGATGACACTCATGCGCGCGACCACGGTCTGCGCTTATGCCGAAGAAGCGGCTCCGCTGTTCGAGGCGGACATTCACCCGATCTTTCGCACCCATTGCTTTGATTGCCATGGTGCCACGGACGAAAAGCAGGGGAATCTCGATCTGCGCTTGGTGCGATTTCAGCAGGTGGGGGGTGACTCTGGCCCGGCGCTCGTGCCGGGCGACGCCGACGGAAGCCTGCTGCTGGCCAGAATTCGCGCGGGAGAAATGCCGCCAGGGGATGCCAAGCTCTCGGCCAAGGAAGTTGCCTTGATCGAGCGCTGGATCGCTGCCGGCGCGAAAACCGCGCGCCCTGAGCCCGAGTCGATCGCGCCGGGTGTCGGCATTACGCAAGAAGAGCGTTCTTGGTGGGCATTTCAGCCGCTGCGTCGCCCCGAGGTCTCGGCAGGGTCTGCGGCAGATCCACAAGTCGCGCGCGAGCGCACGCCGATCGATAAGCTCGTCGCCGCCAAGATGCCAGCAGGCGTCCACTTTTCGCCCGACGCCGACAAACGCACGTTAATGCTGCGAGCATACTTCGATCTGTTGGGTTTGCCCCCTACACCGGACGAAGAGCAGCAATTCATGGCGGACACTGCGGCGGACGCTTATGAACGATTGATCGACCGTTTGCTGGCCTCGCCCCACTATGGCGAACGTTGGGCCCGGCACTGGCTCGATGCGGCCGGATACGCGGACAGCGACGGAGCGACGACGCAGGACGCGGTCCGCACCTGGGCCTATAAATATCGCGACTATGTCGTCCGCGCGTTGAATGATGATCTGCCGTTCGACCAATTTCTGCGCGAGCAACTGGCGGGCGACGAATTGGCAGGTCCGATCAACGGCGACATGACTGCCGAGCAGATTCGCTTACTGACGGCGACGGGATTCTTGCGCATGGCGGCCGACGGCACCGGCAGCGGTGACAATTCGCCCGAAGCGCGCAACCAGGTCGTGGCCGACACGATCAAGATCGTAACGAGCTCGCTGTTGGGCATATCCGTTGCTTGTGCCCAGTGCCATGATCACCGCTACGATCCGGTGCCGCAGACAGACTACTACGCCCTGCGCGCCGTATTCGAACCGGCGCTCGATCCGCAGGCTTGGAAAACGCCCGGCGAACGTCTGTTGTCGCTGTATACGGCGGCCGAACGCCAGAAGGCCGCTGACATCGAAGCCGAAGCACAAAAGATTTCGGCCGAGCGCAATGCCAGAGAATCGGTCTACATGGCCGAGGCGCTCGAAAAGGAATTGACCAAGTACGAGGAGCCGTTGCGCGGCGACTTGCGCACGGCTTATCAAACTCCGGCCGACAAACGCACCGCCGAGCACAAGGCGCTCCTCGATCAGCACCCCAGCGTAAACATTTCGCCCGGCGTGTTGTATCAATACAATCAGGCCGCGGCCGACGAATTGAAGAAGTTCGACCAGAAAATCGGCGAAGTGCGTGCGGCCAAGCCCCCGCAAGAGTTCCTGTCGATCTTGATGGAGCCGGCAGGGCACGCGCCAGAAACTCATCTGTTCCATCGGGGCGACTATCGCCAGCCGAAGCAAACCATCGCGCCAGGCGCGCTCTCGGTCTGCGGTCCGGCGAGCGGCCGCGCGGAGTTCGCTGCGAAAAGCGATTCTCTGCCGACGTCGGGGCGCCGGCTGGCATTTGCCACTTGGCTTACCGGCAATGACAATCCGCTGACGGCCCGCGTCATTGCGAACCGTGTCTGGCTGCATCACTTTGGCCGAGGCATCGTGCCCACGCCCGCCGATTTCGGACGCTTGGGAACATTGCCGACTCATCCAGAATTGCTCGATTGGCTAGCGGTCGAGTTTCGCGAGTCGGGCTGGAGCTTGAAGCGCCTGCATCGGGTC
>CAMFLN010000515.1 GCA_945957305.1 uncultured Planctomycetaceae bacterium
AGGTGAAGTTGTCCCCGGGGTTCAAGTTCGGCGTGAGCGCGGCGTTGAACCGCGAAGTGACAAAGCTCACGATGTTGGCCGGCGAAATAATGTCGCCTGGGTCGTCCGGATTGTAAAACGTGAAAGCCGGATTGAACTGAAAATTGATCGTCGGCGCGCCTGCAGCCGTGGCGGTAACTGTCAGCCGGAAGACCAGCGGTAGATTGTCCTGGAAGCTGCCACCGAGTGGGCCGAGCGACGGGCCGAGAATGTCCGAGCCGACCTCAGTCGTCATGATTCCCTTGGCCAGCGGATCAGTGACTTGGGCGGCGAAGTCGTCTTTTGTGAAGCCGACGACGCCCGCCCAATGGTCTCCTTGCTGAATGCCGTTATAGGTCAAGGGATCAAGGACCAGCGTCGAGGCCTTCGTCCCTTCCGGCGCGCGTCGCACAGGGACCACTCCGGTCTTGTACTGGTTGAAGTCCTTCACTTCGACATAAGTCCCTTTCGAGCCGACCTGGTAGACGTTGGCGAGCGGTTGCTGAAATGTGATCTGCGCAAAGGCCTTGGTGGTCGTGGTGAAAGCCGGCAGGTTTTGCGCATTGTCTGCCGGCGTCGTTACTTGTTTGGTCGCTTCGGTGGTGTTCACCTTGACCGTCGGCTGCCCCACGGCGTTGAAATTCTTGTTGGCCGTCAGGTAGCTCGCGCCTTTGGGCAGCGGAGTGGGAAGGACGTAGTAGTCCTCCTCGGGGTCTTCTCCGACCGCGATCTGCGTAGGGAAGATCGTATTTACATTGGCCGGCTGATTGCCCGGATTGTGCAGGTACTGCCCTTGTCCGCCGGCGAGCGCCGCCGCGTGAATGCTGAACGTGCCGACGTTCGACGCCCTGAATTGCGCCTCGGGAGTATACGACGACTCCAAATCGTAGGTGTTCATCTTGATCGCCACCACGCCTTGGGCGCGTGCTTCGCTGCCAGAGAACCATGCCACCGCCTGCAGCGAAATCGCTGCCACAGTGACCAACCACGCCGAGCGAATGAGTTGCTCCCAGTGGCCTGGCCGGCCCGGATTGCGCGACAAAAGTCGCGGTGCGTCGTGGATTCCGATCATGAGCGTTCTCTCCTAAGAGAAAGAGAATTCGACTAATGGAACCGGTGAGCGCCTATTGAGGTGGGACGTGCACGGTATGTCAGACTTTGGCTGTGGAATGAGTTCAAATCCCTCCTAATGCGTGGTAGGGTACGTATCGCCGGTCGTGAAAGTCAAGGAAATTCACACCGCGCAAATGTGTAACATTAAGAGCGTTTTATTCCTGCATCGCGAGGACTGCATTTCCGTGACTGAACCGTCGTCAGTCCCTGATGAACTTGCGCCGGAATTTGGCGACGACGTACGTGCCGCCTTGCGGCTGGCCCTGGTGCCAGGCATTGGCCCACGGATGACGCAGGCGTTGCTCGAACGATTCGGCACGGCCGACGCGGTGTTACAAGCAGCCCCCAGCGAGCTGCGCGAAGTGCAGGGCATCGGGGTCAAACTGAGCCAGGCCATCGCCCGCGCTCCTAGCGCCGAAGACGTCGCGGCCGAAATCGAGCGGTGCCGGCAATTCGGCATTTCTCTGCTGACGCCGCAACACAACGAGTATCCGCGCCTGCTGCGCGAAATTCACGATCCTCCGGCGGTGATCTTCGCGCGCGGCAATATGCAACCGCGCGATGCCCTGGCGATCGCCCTGGTGGGCTCACGACATGCCACGCAATACGGTTTGGCGCAAGCCGAACGGCTGGCCGGCAGCCTGGCGCGCGCGGGGCTGACCATCGTCAGCGGCCTGGCACGCGGGATCGACGCCGCGGCGCATCGCGGCGCGCTCGCGGCCGGCGGACGCACCATTGCCGTGCTGGGGAGCGGGCTGGCTAACATTTATCCGCCCGAGCACGTTGCACTGGCTGACGAAGTAGCACGGTCAGGTTGTCTGCTCAGCGAATCACCCCCGCGCATGCAGCCGATCAGCGGCGCGTTTCCTCAACGCAACCGGATCATCAGCGGGATCTCGCTGGGGGTCATCGTCGTCGAAGCGTCCGCACAATCCGGCGCGCTAATCACGGCGCGACATGCGATGGAGCAGGGGCGCGAAATCTTCGCCGTGCCCGGGCGAGTCGACAGCCGCGTGTCGCACGGTTGTCACCGTTTGATTCGCGACGGCGCCAAGCTTGTCGAATCGGCGGACGACGTGCTTGAGGAGTTGGGGCCGCTCGTTGCGCCAGCGACGCATGAGGCCGGGCAAGTGGTCCATCACCCGGCGGAGTTGTTGCTCAACGAGGTCGAGCGCGAGGTGCTCGCTGCCATCACAACTGAACCGACTTCGATCGACGAGGTCGTGGCGGCCAGCCGCCTCCCCACGTCGCAAGTCTTGGCCACACTGAGCGTCCTGGAGATGCGCCGTCTGGTGCGTCGACAAGGGGGTAATCGCGTTTTGCGCGTGTGAAGCAAGTTTTGCCACGCTTTCTCCACGCGGTTTGCCACAGCGGCGACTATTCCTGAGCCATCGCGATGCGTTCCCCGATCGGCGGATGGCTATGGAACAAAAAGACCGCCAAGCGCGGCGGATCGGGGTCGTCTTTGTTCAAGATCGACAGCTTTCGAAATGCCGAAATATAGGCCTCGCGCAATCCCGTGCGCACCAAGGCAAAGCGGTCGCACTGTCGCTCGAAACGCCGGCTGGCAACGTTTTGCAAAGGTCCCATGACCAGCGAGAAGATCCCCAACACGAACATCAACATGGGCAGGGCGTATACCGGCATCTGTCGCGGGTCGTACACGTCTGTGCCGATCCACATCGCCAAAACCCGGTCGCACAACCAGAAGCCGGCCAAACTGTAGAAGAATCCCAAGGCCATGAGCTTGGGGATGTGGCGAAAGACATGATGTCCGACTTCATGCGCGAAGACGACTTGAATCTCGTCCGGAGTAAACCCATCGAGTAGCGTATCGCCCAGCAGCACGCGGCGCGTGCGTCCCAGCCCGGCAAGCATGGCGTTGGCCTTGGCCGTCTCGTCGCTGAGCACCATGCGATAGACTCCTTCGATCGATAGTCCTGACTCCGCAGCCAGCTGTGCGAAGCGTCCGGACAACTCGGGACTGTCCAAGCGTTCGATCTTGTAAAAGAACGGCAGGATCAACACCGGGGCCAATTGTCCCAGCACGATGCTCACCACGAAGAAGCCAATCGCGGCGGCTAACCACCACCAGGGGCCGACAAACCAAAACAGGGCGTATAAGGCGAAAACCATCACTGCGCCGAATGCCACGGCCAGCGAGAAGCGCTTGAAATGTCGCGCGACCCATTGCCCTAGGCTTTGCCGACTGAGGGCGAAACGGTGTTCGATCACGTAGCCAGAAAAGTAGGCCAACGGGAATGACACGCATTCGTGCAATCCCATCATGATTCCGTAGAGCGCCAACAAGCGCCAGGAGACCGTCGTCAGAAATCCGCTCAACCAGTGGTCGATGGGCACCGCGGCCAGCATTGCGAAGAGACCCAAATACGTCAGGTCGAGCGCCGAGTCCGTGAGATCCAGCCCCAACTGCCAGCGGCCGTAGGTGCGTGCTTCCGCTAATTGTTCGTGCGACATTTCGGCGGGGGCTGACGCGGGCCCGCCGTTCGCCGCGGCGGTCCCAATGCCGCTTTCGATCGATGAGTCTGAGCCGGCCAGCTGATCATCAGTACAATCGGACACAGGCGAATTCTCCTCATAAACGCGTCAAACGGGGGCCGCGGCGCAGCCATTGACCTTGGACGCTCCGATTCTTACTGCTCCGCCGGTCGCGTGCAAAACCTAATCCCTCAAGCGCTTAAGTCAAGACGGCCGGGGGCGTGGGCACCCCGGACCAGAAGGCACCTTCTCCGCGAGCTTACTACCTCACAGCAAATCCAGGGCCGAATACCTACCGATGGATTGTACTCGTGGCGGGCTGTCTCTTATACACATCTGACGCTGCC
>CAMFLN010000516.1 GCA_945957305.1 uncultured Planctomycetaceae bacterium
GGCCCACGGCCTCCAATTCCCAGCCAGCCATATCGCGTTGCCGGGCGAACGCCTTCGCCCCGCGAATCTGGTCTCCCAACCGCGCCGCGCGGCGCAATTGTTGGGGAGTTACCAGAACGCTATAGCGCGGCTCGACAGACAGATGCGTTTTCAGGGGTGACAAGTGCCCCTCAATCGAAAACGGCTGACTGAAGTACTCGAACGCTGCCAGCGCTCCTTCACGATCCAGGTCGATCGGTGGTTCCTCGATCTGTCTCGCTTGTTTCAGCGCGTCCCATTCCACTTGCCAGTCATCGGCAACGCGGACGACGACGTAACCCGACTGACGGGCAGCGCCGATCAGTTCGAAGCTGGCCAACGCAAACTTTGGGCCCTGCTCCTGCTCATCGACTTCGGCGTCAGTGGCGAAGCGTATTTGCACAGGTCCGGTGGCCTTCTCACGCAGACGAACCTCGTAAATTTGTGCGTCCTGGCCCTCGGCGGCCGCCAGGTTGTCCAGCGGATCGATCGAGTAGGCTGACTGGTCCGCGGCGGTCAGGGTGGTTCCGGTCGGCAGCCGCAGGCGGAAAGTATCAAGCCGGGGGGCAAAACTGCGGACGGTCAGTTGTACATCGGCATGAACGGTGTTCCGGTCGATGCGAACGTCAACGATGCCGGACGCTTCTAGTGGCGCCGGCGCCTCGGCAGGCTGTGTGCTTTGTTTTCGCCATGCCACGGCGAAATCACGCTCCATGCCGAGGATCGTGAATTTCGTATCCTCCTTGCCGTGCTCGGTCGCGTCGAGAATACCCCCTTTCCGGATCGTCGCCTCGGCTTGTGGATCGGCGACCCGCAGCACCAATTCGGAAACGGCGGCCCGGGGCATGCCCAGCTTTAACTCTGTTTGGTCCGCATTTTTTTCCAGCGGAACGGCAAGTTCCAGTTTGACCTTATGCGGCGACTCTTGGCCCTTGAGCCACAAGGCGTACTCGGCGTTGGTAGTGTCGAATTCCACCCGATGCTCGCCGGGGCCCTCATAACTCGGCTTATTTCGCAGCGCCCCCTCGGCCAGGCGCAATGGAACGCGGACCCAGCCGGTATGATTCACACTGATTGTCAGTTCGAGTTGCAAGTCCGCATGCCGGTCATGAACCGTGCCTTGCCCGGAAAGTCGCTCAAGTTGAAAGCGCGGGGGTTGCTGGCCCAGCCCGAGTTGCGCCCGCTGCGCAATGAACCGCTCGAAATCTTCCAGGGTGAATCCGAGCACCGCCTGGAGCCGGTCGCCCGATTGGTTACGCAGCAGTAAGACCGGCGGCTGGACCTCTTTGACGGGGCTTTCGGTCGTCGATGGCGAGGGCTCATTGCCGTTTCGACGAGGCGGGTCCTGGGCCGCGGCACGGCACGGCGCAAGGCCGCACACCGTCACCAGACAGCCCCAGAGCGCAATGGTCCTCAACCAAGGGGATCGCAAGACGGCACTTTTCCTACAGCAGCGCGGCGGAATTCGTCGGTAACGGCCCGTTACCGCCAGCCGCGACCAGAAGTGATTAAATGGCCTGCTGTTCGCTATGTCCCAGTGTACTCGGACGAACGAAAACCACGAACAAGTTTCCCTACTTTCCAGGCATCCTGATCCCTGGAAATTCAAGCCTAACGACCCCTGCTTATTGGGGTGGATGGCCGTCTACACGGGCCAGAATCTGGCACAACTCGGCGTGCAGCGTGGGTGTTGCGGCCGTCACCAGGCTGGCTTGTTCCAGGCTGAATAACCCGCCGCCCGGGCCTGTCAGTAAGCCCTGGGCTTCGCGAACAATCAAGGCTCCCGCAGCCACGTCCCAGGGCTTCGTATCGTAAGTCCAAAAGGCGTCGAAGCGCCCGGCTGCGACCCAACAAAGGTTTAACGCGGACGAACCTGTGCGGCGGGTGGCACGGGAAACTTGCAAAACCTCGAGGAATCGACGCACCTCGGGAGAATCGACTGCTGGGCGGGGCGGAAAGCTGACGGCCACCAGCGCCTGCGACAGTTCTGTCGTTCGGCTGACTTGCAGCCGGCGACCGTTGAGGAAAGCACCTTCACCGGCCGTGGCGATAAAGCATTCGTCGTGGGTCGGTTCATAGACCACACCGGCTACTAGTTCACCCCGCTGCTCCAACCCAATCGAAACCGCGTAATGCGGGAATTGATGGACGAAATTCGTGGTCCCGTCCAGGGGGTCGACGACCCAGCGGAAGCCATCGGCGCCCGGGGGGATCGATTCATTTTCTTCGCCTAAAAACCCGTGGTCTGGAAAAGCCGCCAGGAGGGTGTCGCGAATGACGCGCTGCGCGGCAATATCCGCATCGGTGACCAGGTCGGCCGGCCGTTTTTCCCGGGACTGGACGCGCCCGGCGTGGTCTCGTAGCACCTGCCCGCCGAGCCGTGCCGCTCGTTCACAAAGTTGCCCGATTTCAGCGATTAGGGTCATTTTTAGCCGTCCGATTTGGGCTCCAAATCCGTTGTCCGGGATTATAGGAATCTCAGCGCCCGGCACATAGCTATGCGCCCTTGATTACCTGCCGAATGTCACTGTTGAGCTGTGCGATTTCGGCGCGCTGTTCCTGCCCCGATCGAGCGTTTGCTTAGCCGGCAAAGAAATTTTCGACAAAAGTGTGGACATCAGCTTTCAACTTGGTAATATCAGGGCGGCTGAGATGAGGACGTGAATCGGAAGTGCGTCGATCGTCGTGGCCAGTGCGATTTATCGGGTGCAGCTTTTCATCATAGCGTTTGAGTATTCGACGGCCTCTTCTCTGTTCCGGCCCCGCCGTTCCGCCTCGCAGCGAGCGGCGGGGTTTTTTTGTTTTTATTGTGCGACTTTTTGACAGTGCCCCTGTTCAACTTTGCCCTGGGCATCTGAAACAAATCGATTCTGAGACGCTGTGACTTCCTCCGACATCTGGCGTTTATGCGGAGCCCAAGGCCAATTTCGCCTTGGCGAGCTTTCTGGGGCGATTGATATCTCTCGCCCGGGTCACGGTCTGCACGAGTTGGAAATCGCCGGCCAATCGTGCGCGCAAGCGCAGTTGCTGTCCGTTTATTTCCAGGGCGAAGATCGGCTACAGTCGCAAACCGTGGCCGACGCATTTGTGCGCGGACGCGATCTGGTCGTCACCTATGCGCAGCTGCAGTCGTTGCCTGTGCGCTTGCAGATTTGCTATCGGCTGCAGAGCGCCGATCAAATTCCTGGATGTGTCGCGGCGGTCGATCTGCAGATCTCGGTGCAAACCAGTTTGTTGCACGCCTGGCCTGCACTGTCGATCACGACTCGCTGGCCGTCGCGCGACGTGACTTGTTATCAGCGGCGCGACGAGCAGCTTGTGGCGGTGTCAGACGTTTCCTCAGGCGAAGACAGCGGACGGTGCTGGAGCTGCAACGATTCCGCGGGCCTGGTCCGTTATCTGGAAATGGTGCATCCGGCCGACGTCGAGCGCGAGGCGATCGCGTCGCATGATGCGAACAGTTGCGAAATTGCGCACCAGCTATTCGCGCAATCGCTCGAAAAAGGGGTCATCATTCGCGCCCGTGCTCGTGGTGCGTTTCTGGCGGCAACCGCTGATTTGCACACGGCTGCGGCCGTGCACGCACAGTTTCTGTCCGCGCCCTTGCCGCTGACCACGTAGCCACACGCTAGCGTTCCCTGGCAAACGCCGTTACGGCCCCTACAGCCGGCGCAACTGCTGCCTCCGCGCGTTTGCCGGCGCCTGCACGGCGGTCCGTAAACACTGCCGATCGCGGATTCTTCTTGCTGTGCTGCGGGGCGACGAATACTTCAGCAGGATCCTGCGGTCAAGGAGCAAGCTGTGAGTACCAGTCCCGAGTCGATTTGCGGTGACGATCGCGCGCGAATTCTGTTTCGCGCCCAGGGGATCTATGCCGGGGAATTGCAAGCAATTCGGGCCCGCACCGATCGCGTCTTTGCGGCTGTCTCTTATACACATCTGACGCTGCCGACGATC
>CAMFLN010000517.1 GCA_945957305.1 uncultured Planctomycetaceae bacterium
GACTCCCAATAAAACGTGCGTGGTCCCAGTTGCGCCCGGATGAGCGGCATCTCTCCCGGGTGGCACGGACAACTCGTTGTCCGTGTGCCGCAGGCGCGAAGATCCTTCGCCAACCCAGGTCCCGCCCCTGGCAAGTAGCCCACTAGAGCAGGCAAGGGGCGTTTTTTCAATTGGGGGGGCCGGGCGATGGGGACCCGTACGCCAAGTTCCACAGATGGGACAAGCCAAGGCCGTAGGCGGTTCTCTGTGCGGTCCGGCAACTTGTTGTCTGAAACTGCAACGGGGAGGCAGGCTCAAGTCAGGCACGGCGTCTGCGATGGGGCGCGAGCCAATTGATCCACAGGTGACGCAGATTTCACAGGTGAGAAAATCTCGCGGCGCCCGGGTTTGGCGAGGGGGGCTGCCACCGTCGTATCGGCGCGTTCTGCGTCATCTGCGGATGAATTGCATTCTTAAATCGGTAGCGCCTGCGGCGTACGGACTGCCTCAAACTGTGGACCGTGCCCCAGTGATCCACTGTGCTTCCCTATTTCTCGCCGGCAATCTTTTGCAGGACACCCAAGACGATAGCGCGCAGCTTCGGTTCGCTTTCGGCCGCCGCGGCCAGGATCATATCGATGTTGGCCGGCTCCAGGGCGTCGGGGAAGCACATGTCCGTGATGACCGACAGCCCAAGCACGCGCAACCCGGCGTGCACGGCCACGATCGTCTCGGGCACAGTCGACATGCCGACAACATCGGCGCCGATCGTGCGCAGGAAGCGATACTCGGCACGAGTTTCCAGGTTGGGGCCCGTGACCGCCACATAGACGCCGCGATGCGCCACGAAATTCTCACGTCGCGCGATTTCGAGCGAGCATTCGATCAATTGCGGATCGTAGGGACACGACATGTCCGGGAACCGTGGCCCCAGCGCGTCGTCGTTGACTCCGATCAGTGGGTTGTCGCCCATCAAGTTGATGTGATCATCGATCACCATGATGTCGCCGCGACGGTAGATGGGGTTCATGCCGCCGCAGGCATTCGAGACGATCAGAGTGTCGGCGCCGAGCGCCTTCATCACTCGCACAGGAAAAGTCAGCTGCTGCTGGCTGTAACCCTCGTAGGCGTGGAAGCGCCCTTCCATGGCGATCACCGATACGCCCGCCAGCTTGCCGCACACCAGTTGTCCGGCGTGACTGATGGCGGTCGAGCGGGGAAAGTGCGGGATGGATTCGTAGGGGAGCTTCGCCTCGCATTCGATCTCGCGGGCGAGGTTTCCCAGGCCGGTACCCAAGACGATGCCGACGCGCGGTGCTGCGGACCATTGCCCGCGAATGTGGTTGACGGCATCGGCAATTTGCGCGGCGAGATGAAGCATGGCGAGAGGCAATCCCTGTGCGTTTTCCTTGAAGCGTCGGGCATCGAAGCGAGCGACGTCCGCCACAATTTAGAACACGAGCGGAAAGGAGAACAGTGGCGCCAGCACTGCTTTAACAGAACCCACACATTTCGCGATAACTCACAGGAGCCCCATCCTGCCCAAGTGAGTCACGTGGGCAGCGCATTGACAATCAACTCACTCCCGGAACGCTCACTAGATCAGGTTGAGCTTCGCGCCGTAGAGCCCCGGTCCACGCGACTTGAGGATTGCGACCAGTTGTCCAGCGGCGTTAAATGCGGCCAGGTCTTCCTCGCCGGCAGCCGTTGATGGTGCAAGCGAAATGAATTGCCCCTGCGCAATTGTCGCGATCTGTTCCTGCGTGAGCGTCACGGCGGGCAGCGCACTTACCGCCGCTTGCATGGGTTGCAGCCACTCCGGCAGCCTTTCCTTGTGAAGCTGCTCGCAACGCCAGGCGTTCGCCTGCTGGAAGGAGCCGATCGCCGTGCGCACGAGCGCCGACATGACCGCCGCTGTCCCCAGCGATTCCGCCAGGTCACGTCCCAGCGAGCGCACGTACGTCCCCGAGCCGCAGCAGATATCGAGAGTCAACTCAGGATACTCGTAATTAATGACGTCAATCGAGTGCACAGTGATCGCGCGGGGAGCAAGCTCTACTTCGCGCCCCGCCCTGGCCAGGTCATAGGAGCGCCGCCCGCCGACCTTTAGCGCCGAGTAAGCCGGAGGCCGCTGCAGGATCTCTCCTGTCAGCCGGCTCGCGGCCGCGACGATCGCGTCGCGCGTGGGGCGCGGGGCAGCGGGCAAAAGTGTCACCTCGCCTTCGACGTCTTCGGTCGGGCTCGACCGGCCGAGCTGGAATGTGGCGCGGTAGCTCTTCGGCGCGCGCTGCACGTAGTCGATCAAGCGTGTCGCCGCCCCCACGCAGATCACCAGCACCCCGGTCGCCAGAGGATCGAGCGTGCCGGCATGTCCAGCCCGCGCGGGACGCACGAGTTTCTGTACCACGTTCACGACATCGCGCGATGTCACTCCCGCGGGCTTGTCGACATGCACGACGCCCGAAATCTGCATACGCTGAGAGTGTGAGGGGCCCATGCGGTAACGTGCGAGGGGGATGCGAGTTTGTTACAGGACACACCCTGACGGCCTGGTACCGCTCAATTTCGATTGTCAGCGGCGACGCTGATGGTCTATGCTCGCCGGTAGGGGCCCTTGCTGAGGCGTCCCATAGGCAGCAGACTTCCACCGCCGATCGTAGCCGTTTTCAAGAATCTTGCGAGGGCCTCATGGCTGTTGGATCAGCAGAGGGCTGCGCAGCGCGTAGAGAAATAGGGTGTGCCTTATGATTCGTCGCTGGATCGTTACCGCAGGCTTGGCAGTTTTTCTTCTGCACGATCTGACTCACCCTTGTCGCGCCCAGTTGGACGGGGTCCTGGGAGCCGCCAATCGGCCGGCTGAGAAGATCCACGAGAAGATCTATCTGGCGTCGGGATTCGGCAATACGTTCCTGGTGCTGACCGACGCCGGCAACGTCGTGATCGACACATCGCTTTTGGAAATGTCCACGCGGCACCGCAAGATACTGCGCGAAGTGAGCGATCAGCCGACTCGGTACATCATCTTTACCCACGCTCACGAAGATCACACCAGCGGCGCCGCGCTGTGGAAGGAACCCGAGACGCAGGTCATCGCCCAACGGCAGTTTATCGAAGTACGCAAGTACCAGGAGCGCTTGGGGCCATTCTTCCTGCGTCGCAATGCGGCCCAGTTTGGTTTTAGCGAGGAGCGCATGCTCGAGGCAGTGCGGAACCGACGGCCGCAAGTCGATCCGACGATTTTGTTCGACGAGCGCTATGAGTTCGAGCTAGGCGGAACGAAATTCGAACTGCTACACACGCCCGGCGAAACCTATGACCACTTGACTGTGTGGATGCCGCAATGCAAAGCGGCTTTCGTCGGTGACAACTTCTACCCTTCTTTTCCGAATATCTACACTTTGCGCGGCACGCGTCCGCGGTGGGCGTTGGACTACGTCGAGTCGTTGAATCGAGTGCTGGCCCTCAAGCCCGAGTTGGTCCTGCCCAGCCATGGTCCCGCGGTTGTCGGCGCGGACAAGGTGACCGAGGCGCTGACGCGCTATCGGGACGCGATTCAATTTGTGCACGACGAAACGGTCAAGGGAATGAACGCCGGCAAGGACGTCTACACGCTCATGCGCGAGGTCGTCTTGCCACCCGAATTGGACGTGGGAGATGCCTACGGCAAGGTGTCGTGGAGCGTGCGCGGGATCTATGACGGCTACATTGGCTGGTTCGATGGCGATCCGGCCTCGATGTATGCCGAGGCTCCCTCGGAAACCGAGGTCGAACTCGTGCGCATGGCCGGAGGCGCCGACAAGGTCGCGCAGCGGGCGACCGAACTCGTGACGGCAGGAAAGTATGCGCAGGCGCTCAGGCTCGCCGGCTCGGCACTGGCAGCCGAGCCGCAGAACGCTGCCGCCGCGCAAGCGCGCGTCGCCGCCCTCAAAGCCCTGCTGGCCAATTGTCGCAATTCGAACGAGCGAGGCTGGTTGGCCAATGGCCTGAAA
>CAMFLN010000518.1 GCA_945957305.1 uncultured Planctomycetaceae bacterium
GGTAAAACCCAGCGACGTATTCCGGCTCGATCCGGAAATCGAACACCCGCCAAGCGCCAAAGGCCCACACGACCAGCAAGCCCGCTGTGTTGAGGAAGAGGACCAAGGGCCAAAAGAATGCCCACACCATGTTCACGCGGTTGTTGGCCTGAATCACGCGGTTGTTCGCGGTTTCGAAGCGGCCGATCTCACGTTTTTCCTGGGCAAAGGCTTTCACGACGCGGATGCCCGGAATCGTGTCGGCCAAGACGTTGGTCATCTCGGACCAGGCGCGTCCGCCGCGCGTAAAGCCATGCTGCAATTGCCCGCGCACGTAATACACCAGCCAGCCGACCAGTGGCAAAGGCAGCAAACCCGCCAGCGCCAACACGGGGTCCCACGTAAACAGAATGCACGACATCCCGATGAACATCAGAATGTCACTCGCAAAATCGACAACGTTATCGGCGAGAAAGTTACAGATGCGATCGGTGTCGCTCGAGATGCGGGCGATCAAATCCCCCGTGCGTTTGCCGCCGAAGAAATCCAACGACAAACTTTGCAAATGCTCGTAGGTCTTGTAGCGCAGGTCGCCGGCGATGCCCTCGCTGACCCGCGACATCACAATGCCTTGTGCCCAGCCCAGCAGCCAGGCGGCGATCGCCGCGGCTCCCATTCCCAGCAAGCACAAGCTCACAAAGCGGCCGAAGTCCGGACCATCGTGGTCTTGCAGCAAGTCCAGCGCTTTTTCCCGCATCACGGGGGTCAGCCGCGGCTCTTCGGTAATCTTCTTGAACTCTTCGTAGTGGTTAGTCAGCCCCCGCAACAGCGGCACTGTCAGGTAGGTCGGCACCAGGCCTACGCCGGTCGTCGCCACCGTAAGAATAAAGCCCAACAGAATCATGCCCGCCCGGTTCTTGGCAAATCGCGCCAGGCGAAATAGCGATTTCGTACTGACGGGGGCTTCGGGAGGCTGCGCGAACGACTCGGCTTCCTCGGAATCGATGCTTTCCAGCGGCAAGCCGCGACGCACCGCGTCGAAACGGCGCACGAATTCATGGGCGCTCGACGCTTGGCCGTTGGTATAACGCCAGCAAGCGAGGCGGCTCTCTTCACCTAACAGTTCGAGCGTCCCCAGCGCATTGCGCTCGCGTGCCCGCACGTTGGCGAGTTCCGTCAACGACCATGACTTCCACGCATCGGCGGGCAATTCGACGGCGCTGGTATCTTTTCCGCCGGCTGGCAACTCTGCGGCCAGCACGCGGCGATCGGTGAGTACTACCAGACCAGGGGCGTACGAGAGCCCGCGTGTCAGGTCCGGTGCGAACCAGGCATGAATGACTTCGCCTGACTCCAATTCGGCCAACGTCGCGCGGCGCCAAGCGTCGGGCAATGCCGGTAAAATGAAAGGTACGTCGTCCAAGGAAGTTTGCTCCACGGCCGGGGCCGGTCACTGCGCAAGCGCAAGGCGAGGGATTGGCGGAGGGGGGGCGAGCGACTTGCTCAATTCTAAACCCTAAATCCCCGCGGACAAATTTAATCGCCAAAACCGCGGCTGGTGCAAAGGTTGCGCCACTTCGTCACCGATGCACTTGACCACTACCCCCCCAGTCGTAAAGCTGACTGGGAGGGACGTTCCGAGTTTGCGGGCACCGCGACTTCAAGCCGGGCTCAACGGGCTGGAATTCATCCCAAGCACTGACGTCATATACAGTTGCATTTGCGAGCGAAGCTGGACATGGAAATACGCCGGATTCGAACCCTTCGCGGCTCCAACACTTGGGCGTGGTTTCCGGTGATCGAGGTCTTGATCGACCTGCAGGAGCTCAAGGACTCCCCGTCCAATATCCTGCCGGGGTTCAACGAGCGGGTCATGTCCTGGCTGCCGTCGATGATCGAGCATCGCTGCAGCATCGGCGAACGGGGCGGTTTCTTCGAGCGTCTGCGGCGCGGCACCTACCAAGGCCACATCCTGGAACATGTGACGCTCGAACTGCAACAGCTCGCCGGTTGTGACGTCGGTTTCGGCAAAGCCCGCGAGACTTCCGAGGAAGGCGTGTACAAAGTGATCATCGAGTTCGAGGACGCGGCCCTCGGGCTCGAATGCTTTCGTACCGCGCTGCGGCTGAACCAGGCCGCCGTCTATGATCATCCTTTCGATATCAAGGCCGAGCTGCAACGTCTGCGCGATATGGCGGACGATGTTTGTCTGGGGCCCAGTACGCGCGCGATTGTGTCGGCCGCCGAAGCCCGGGGGATTCCCATCCACCGGCTGACGACGGGTAGCCTGGTGCAACTCGGTTGGGGGGCGCGTCAGCGGCGCATCTTCACGGCCGAGACGGATCGCACCTGCGCGATTGCCGAAAGCATCGCCCAGGATAAGGAATTAACCCGCCGCTTATTGCGTACGATCGGCGCCCCGGTCCCCGAGGGACGTCCGGTCGACGACGCAAACGACGCGTGGGAGGCCGCGCAAGAGCTTGGTCCGCCGGTCGTAGTCAAGCCGCGCGACGGCAATCACGGCCGCGGCGTGTTCACGGGCCTTATCACCCAGGAGCAAGTTGCCTCGGCCTACGCTCATGCCGAGCGGATCGGCAATGGCGTCCTTGTCGAACGTTTTGCTCCCGGTTGTGAACATCGCGTCCTGGTTGTCGACGGCAAAGTTGTCGCTGCGTCGCGTGGCGAACCAGCCGTGATCGTCGGTGACGGATCGCGCACTGTCGCGCAGCTGATCGACGAACAATTGAACTCGGATCCGCGCCGCGGCGAAGATTGCTCCAGCTTGCTGTATACGATCGAAGTCGACCCCATCACGACATTGGCGCTCGAACAGCAGGGCTTCCGCCCCGAATCAGTCCCGGCCGCCGGCACGCGCATCCTCATCAAGCGCAATGGCAATGTCGATACCGATGTGACGGAACGCGTTCATCCCGAAGTCGCGGCGCGCGCCATCGAAGCGGCTGCCGTCGTGGGATTGGACATCGCGGGTCTCGACATCGTGGCCGAAGACATCAGCCGGCCGCTGGAAGAGCAAGGGGGGGCCATTGTCGAAGTGAACGCCGGGCCGGGGCTGCAAATGCACGTGCAGCCCGCGAATGGCAAACCCCGTCCCGTCGGCGAAGCGATTATCGCCACGCTATTCCCACCCGAAGCGAACGGTCGTATCCCTTTGATTGCCGTCACGGGCAGCCGCGGCAAGACCGCTACCGTGCGGCTGTTAGGTAACTTGCTCGATCGCGGCATGGGGCCCGTCGGCCTGGCGACCAGCGATGGCGTCTTTCGCGATCACCGGTTAGTGAAACCCGGCGACGCCACCGGCTACGACGGTGCTCAAGCGCTGCTGCAACATCCCTTGGTCGAATGGGCTGTCTGCGAAGTGAGTGCGGAAAGTGTTCGCGAAGAAGGCCTGGGCTTTGACGAGTGCGACGTGGCCGTCGTGACGTGTGTGGATGCCACGCATCGTGATGACTTGCCCGATGCCGAACGTACCGAGCAAGTCACGGTTCTGAAGCGTTGCGTGGTGGAAGCCGTGGCGAAACGCCGTGGTTGGGCCGTGCTCAATGCGGACGACCCCATGACCGCGGCCATGGCCGAGTTCTGCCCTGGCAGCGTCTTGTGGTTTACCCGCGACCCGCACAATCCGCTGATTGCAGGACATCGCGACAAGGGGGGCAGGTACGTTGTGGGGTTGCCAACGGCGCTGCGCTTTTGCGAAGGGAAACTCCCTGCGGTCGAGATTCCCTTGCCATCACCTTCGGGCGAGCAGGCGGACGCTGCGCTCGCCGAGTACGGTTTGCCCGCGGCAGCGGCCGTGTGGGCCTTGGGGTTGTCACTTGCGGACATCGCGGCTGGCCTGGCCCGCTGTGCAGCGCCCGAGTTCAGCACGCAATCGTAAGCGGTGAAGTTTCCGCAGTCGGCACGACCGCTCGGCGCCTGCTGGCAGGAACGTGAATGCAGTACCTGGATCG
>CAMFLN010000519.1 GCA_945957305.1 uncultured Planctomycetaceae bacterium
GGCTATCTATCGCGATACACAACCACTGGCGCCGATGTTGGGCCGGGCTGGGGATGGGCGGCGTTGTTGTTAAACCACTTCGAAGAGAACTCGCTACACGCTCGCTTGCAATGGGGTCGCCCGATCGAAGACTTGTCAAACGCAGAATCTCGGACGATGCCGATCGCCACTTACCTCTGCCCTTCTGATCATGTAGAGACTAATTGGTCGACCTTCGGCCGGTGGGGTAATGTCGGTCCGGCGCCTGAATCACACATCTGTGACGTCGCATCAGCCAATTATGTCGCGATGTCTGGCAATGGTCGTCTGCGGGTTGCCGGAACCGGCCTTTTCTTTCGAAATAGTGACGTCTGCACCAATCAAATCACTGATGGCACTTCACAGACGATTGCTATAGGTGAGCGCTCGCGCTTACGGGGGCAAGCGACCTGGGTGGGCTCCCCCACCGGCGCAGTATTGCCGCTGGTGCGAATTGGAGACGACGAATCAGGCCCCCTCTTTTTTCACGCTGCGGCGATGGTGTTGGGTCAGTTCGCTGGCGACCCGACCGCGGACGTCGACTTGTTTTCCAGCCAACATCCAGGCGGTGGTAATTTTTTGTTCGCAGACGGCCACGTTTTATTCGTGCCCAGCAACACGGATTGCGCAGTGCTCGATGCGTTTTCGACCCGCGCCGGTGGCGAACCAATGTTTTAAGGCGTGCGAGCTTTGGCGAATCAAACAGCGCGCTGTTGTTAGACAACTAATATTGAAAGTTTTCGGTTCGACAGTCAGTCGCTGGCGTGGCGCTTAACTGGCGAGGAACCCCTAAGACTCGCTTAATATCCTTCAACTTGACTTCACCTCCGGGGCATCGCAGAATAGCAGCCGATTCGCGGTTGTCATGAGGTGAGGCGCCGCGACCGAAATGACCCCTGATTGTGGAGCACGCTACTGACCTGCGCCTGTGCTGCCGATTAATCGGCTGCCTGCTCTTGGATCACTCCGATCCGCGCAGTCATGCGTACTTGCTTTGCGACACCACTCAATCACCGGGGTTCTACACATGCGTGCACGCGTTTCGTTTTCTTTCTCGCTCGCGCTCAGCCTGGCGGCTGCCTTGTGCGCCTTGCTCGGCGGCGTGCCGCAACTTTATGCGGGCACCACGTTGTTTGTCTCCGATACGACATTTGGCCCGACCGATTTCGTACATGCCTTTGACGCCGTCACGGGCGCACCGCAGGCGCCCGATATTTCGCTCTTTTCGCCCACGGGGCTGGCGATCGGACTGAACGGAAATCTTTATGTCACCAACACCAACC
Organism: uncultured Planctomycetaceae bacterium; assembly: GCA_945957305.1. Taxonomy (GTDB): domain Bacteria; phylum Planctomycetota; class Planctomycetia; order Pirellulales; family JACPPG01; genus JACPPG01. The sequence goes on from CAMFLN010000519.1 coordinate 1,302, forward strand.
CGGGATTGAACAACTCAGGCTCGGTGTTTCAATACAACCCGGTGACCCACGCGCAAATCGGCGGCCCGGTCGTCACGTTCAATGGCCAAAACGATGGTCACGATGTGATCATTCCGCAAGGGATGCGCACCGCGCCAAACGGCAATCTGTACATCGCCGACGCCGGAGGAGATCAGAACGTCCACATCTATGATCCGGCTGGCAACTCGCTGGGCACGCTCAGCAGCAATCAACTGCTCGCTCCGCAGGATGTGGCATTCGATGCCAGCGGTAACTTGTACGTGCCCAGCGGGAATGCCGATGTATTGCGATCCGCAGGGGGCACCGGCCCACTGACCGAGTTTGTGGCGCAACAAGCCGGCGGCCTGATCAATCCCGTGTCGCTGTCGTTTGCCCCCAGCGGCGAGCTTTATGTCCTCGACATTGGTGGCAATTTCGCGGCCATCCGCCGCTATGACGCCAGCGGGCAGGGTGATGGCGCCAGCGTCAACGATGCCACCGTGATTTCGTTCTCCGGCAATCTGTTTTCGTTTGTGCCCAGTGACATTCTTTTCGGACCTGATGGCAAGTTGTATGTTTCCGGGCAGGACACGTTTCAAAACCCGGCCGGCGAGATTCTGCGATTCCTGGCCGACGGCACGCCCGACGGCGTATTCATCTCAGGCCTGAGCAATCCGACGTACATGGCCTTTGCGGTGCCCGAGCCTTCATCGATTGCGCTGCTGTCGATCGCGACCGTGTGCGCGGCCCTGAGCTTAGCGGCACGGCGTCGCCAGGACTTGTAGATCCTGAACGGCGAGTTGCGTGTTTCTGCAGGAGCGTATCGCGATGCGTAACTTCTGTCGCAATTGGTGTGCGAGCGCGGGCTTATGTCTTGGACTGTTAGTCGCCGGCTGTTGCACAGCGAGTGAAGCAGAGGCAGAGGAAATCGCGACTACCCCCGAAACGGCGGCAGCAGGCTCGTTCAGCGGCACGCTGGTCAATCGCAGCGGGTTTCCGTTGCGTAACGCGCGGATTTCCCCTGTTGGCCTTGAGAGTGGGCAGGGGCTGTTTGATCGCAATACCGCTCGATCGAACGACCAAGGCCAGTTCACGCTGACGAACCTCCCGCCGGAAGCGCAGTACGTGATCGCACTGGACAGCCGCTCGCGGAACATGGCCGTCATCCCCCGTGCGCCGACTTCCGCCCGCGATGCGAAGTATACGGTGAATCTTGCCGCCGGCTCGGCCGTCGGCTGGGTTGTCGATCGCGAGGGGAATGCGGTTAGCAACGCCCAAGTCAGCTGCCAGTTGTCCGGCCCCTCGGGCATCTCCTACACGCAAAAATGTAAAACCGGCTCGTCCGGTCAATTCGGATTGAGTCCGCTGCCCGCAGGGCCTGGCTGGACCATCAGCGCACAGCTTGCCACAGGGGAGTCGACACCTGCCGTGCCGCTTGAGACTGTCGCGGGCACCGAGGTCCCTGATCTTGTGCAACAGGCACCTGCGCAAGAATCCTCGGGCAAACTCAGCGCGTTGTATGACACCTATGGCGGTCGTGTCGTCGACGGCGAAGGTCAACCGATCGCCGGTGTCGTTGTGAACCTGCAAAGCAATGAAGGCCAAATTGTGCAGGGTTTGGGGACCGCCGTGACTGACAAGCAAGGTCACTGGTCGCGTCGTGTGCGAACGAAACTCGAACGTGTGGAAATCCGTTTGAGCCATGGCGAGTTCATCGGCTACCAATATGATCTCCGCCAACCCAGCCCGTCGATGGAGTCTCTGCGTAGTGGCTCGGCGATTCAGGTCATGAAGCGCGGACGGCGTGTCAGCGGAATCGTTCTTGATTCGGCCGGAAATCCTGTCGGAAACGCACTCGTGGCGGCCGGAGATTTCTACTCCTATGACGGAGAGGGGCTGGTCGAAGACTGTACCACTGCTCGCACGGATCAAAATGGCGGATTCTCGATCGGCGGTGTTCCGTGGGGTAACCGTCGGCTGCTGATTACAGCTGAAAACTTCGCGCCGGCCTACGTCATGGCGTTGGCGAACAGAGAGGCAGAGCCGATCGAGATCACGTTGGATGCCGGCCGTGCGGTCGCGGGGCGCGCTGTCGACGAGTCGGGTGCTCCTCTGGCCAACGCGCGCATCGCAGTGGACGACTGGATCCTGCCGAATTCGTATCGGCAACACCTGACCCGTAATGTGACATCCGGCGCTGACGGACGCTTCAGCATTCCAGGACTCCCCCGGCAGGGGCTCATCTCGGCTGCGGCCAACGCGGGCAACCGCATGGGAATCCATTTTGAAATCGGACCGGATGCCGAGGATGTAGGAGACATTCCGCTGTATCCGTTTCCTATCATCGAAGGCACCGTGCTCGATGCTGAAACTCGTGAGCCGATCAAGGCCTTCGACGTCACTGCTGGCAGGCTGCAAGAAGGCAGATTCTCGAAGTTGAACTTTGATGGCATCGTTGCCGGCCAGGATGGCAAGTTCCAGCGCCCCATCCAGCGAGTCAGCATCAGTCTTGCCAAAAAGAGCCAATTTGTCGCCAAAATCATCGCCAAAGGTTACGCCCCTGCGATCACACGGCCGGTCGAACCTGGCAAGAAGTATGATCCATTCGTCATCGAATTAAGAAGATCGCCCCCCTAT
>CAMFLN010000520.1 GCA_945957305.1 uncultured Planctomycetaceae bacterium
GTGTCAAGTCGCGCCGCCCCTGCATTGCACCGGCCGACGTGGCGCTGCGGTCAATTACGCCCGGCTTTTTGGGCTACGTGTCGCAGGACCTCGGCCGGCCGCTGCGCTGGGATGCCGCGCGCCAGGCAATCAGCGAAGATTCCGCAGCAGATGCACAGCTGCGGGCGGTCGAGTATCGCGCTCCGTGGGCGATCTAAGCCTCGAGGTCGACGGCAGCGGCGACGCTAGCATCGGTCTAAGTTCGGCCGCATCCTTCGGCCCTCTGGCCTTTGGCATCGGCAACGTGACTTCCCTTGAGCGTGCACGACGAAGTCAGTAATATTCGGCCCGCGCAGAGCCTGCTCAGGCAGCGCGATCATGGTTCAGGGCACTCTTCTTGGCAGGCCACACATGCACACATTCCAGCGATCTGCGCGTCTCTGCGCGCGGCACCAATCAGTGCCTCACTACCGCCTAGTTTGCCAGTCGTTCGCGGTGCTCCTCGCCCTGTGTCCATCGCTGCTGAGCGCGGCAGATGACGCTCCGCGTGCACACCCTGCGGTCAAAAACGCTCCGCAGTACACGAAGGACAAGCATGGACGCCAGGGAGACCCGGTGAATATTGCGTTTGTCGGCACCGAAGAGGAGCTACACCGCGCACTGTGCGAAGCACATTGGTTTCCGGCAGATCCCATTACGCTCAAGACGTCACTGCGGATAGCGGCCGACGTCGTGGAAAGGAAACCGTATCCTGATGCCCCGGTGAGCAACCTCTTCCTATGGGGCCGGAAGCAAGACCTGGCGTTCGAGCAACCGGTCGGGCGCAGTCCTAAACAGCGGCACCATGTCCGCTTTTGGCGCTCGGCCGAAGTCGATGAAAACGGCGAGCCTCTCTGGCTGGGCGCGGCCACATTCGACACGCGCGTCGAACTGAGCCGAACCACCGGAGGTGTGACTCATCGCATTTCTCCGGATGTCGACAGCGAGCGCGACAAACTCATCAAGGACACGGGGGACTGCGGTAACCTCGCCACCGCGTATTGGGTGGAAGGTTTCCACCAATATTTGGCCGGGCGCAACGGAGGGGGCGACCCCTACCGCACCGATGGCCGCCTGGCCGTGGGCGTGATCGCCGTGCGACGCTAAGGTGGCATGCTGATCACCGCGCTGCGAGCGACACAGCCGGCTCTTACTTGCGCCCCAACATCCGGTCCAGCGCATCCGAGGTCTGGTAAATCAGTGCCTCGGGGTAATGCTGCCAGGGGTGAAAATACTCGAACGTCAGATAGCCGCGATATCCAAGCGTCTGGAATTCGTCGAGCACCGCCGGCCAATTGGTCGTGCCATCCAAAAGGGGACGGAATGACTCCAGCGAGTAGTCGGTCCCCTTTTTCGAGAATTCCTTGAGGTGCACGTTCTGAATGCGGGCGCCCAGGATCGGTATCCAGTGTTCTGGGTACTGAAATAGCATGATATTGCCCGTGTCGAAATGCACGCGTACACGCTCGCTGTCGAAACTATCCACGAACGCGTTCATTTCATCCGGCGTCATCAGAAAGCCGTTGAAAAAGATATTCTCGATGTTCAGATTGACTTTCTGCTTTTCTGCCGTGGGCACGAGCTTGCGCACGGCCTCGATCGCTCGTTCTTCACAGACGTCATTGGGAACCGGTTCATAATCCGTGCGCCACGGGATCGTCACTGCGCCGGGTACGACCAACAGGTTCTCCGTTCCCAGGTCGTGGGCCGCCGCGATCATCTTGCTGCCGAGTTCCAACGATTTCGCCCGAATGGCCGGATCGTTACTGGTCATCGGATACGGCCAGAAAAGAAATGAGCAAACGCCGCTGATCTCGATCCCGATACGTTCGGCCAACTTCCGAATCGCGGTGAATTCCTTGGTGCCTGACTTGGGGGACAAGTCGTTGTCCAGGTCGTAGTTCAATTCGATGGCGTCAAAGCCGGCAGCGTGTGCCAGGCGCAGGCAATCCTCGAGCGACATTTTGTCCGGATAGGGAAATGCCCACAAGTTGATGCTCTTGCGCATGTCGTAACGCTTGACAGGCTTGGCCGGCGCGGTCGCGGATTCCGTCCCGCGCGCCTGACCAAAAGCTTGTGCTCCCCCGGCCGCGGCGAGTGCCGCCGAGATCAGTCCCCGCCGCGAAAGTCGCATAGAATCGTCAGCCGGTCGCTGGTCGGACATAGGAGCAGGCTCCGCAATCGTACAAGGTTCGAGGTTCCGTTTCTTCCTGGTCTCTCACCATACCCGCCGAACATGGCCACGACATCTAGCTTTGCGTGTGAATTTCCGGCACAATAACGCTCGGCTGTGGCGCGGTTCGTTGCATATTCCCTTCGGAGGGCATTTCGATGCGTTCGTTGCTGCGCCTCGCACTCTTTGCACTGTTCGTCGCCGGCTTGATTCCCTTTGCCGCGCGCGGCGAAACCAACGTCCCCCTGTTTCTGTCCAGCCGGCAACCGGCCCCCGACGCGCAGGCACATCCGCCCGAGCGCTGGAGCGCCACGGAAAACGTGGCCTGGAAGACCAACCTGCCAGGCTTGGGATGGTCGTCACCGATCGTTTGGGGCAAGCGGGTCTTTTTGACCACGTGCGTCAATTCAGGACAGGACGCTGAGCCGCGCAAGGGGCTCTATCTCGAAGATGTCGATGCCAACAAGTATCCCCCCGAGAAAAATGAACATCGCTGGGTGGTGTACTGCCTGAACCTGGAGGATGGTGCGATCCTGTGGGAGCGCGATGCCTTCAAAGGGATCCCGGCCAAGCCGCACCACATCAAGAACACTTTGGCTTCGGAAACCGCCGCCACCGACGGCGAGCGCTTGTATGTGCTCTTTGGCAATGTGGGGCTGTTCTGTTACGACCTGGATGGCAATCTGCTGTGGACGTACAAGCTGCAGCCGCGGGAAACGCGCTACGGCTGGGGAACGTCGATGTCGCCGATCGTGGACGGTGACCGCGTCTACCTGGCCGACGACAACGAAGAACAGTCTTCGCTGATCGCCTTGGACAAGCGCACCGGCAAAACGATCTGGACCGTTCCTCGCGACGAGAAAACAAACTACTCGACTCCCTATATTTGGAAGAATCCACAGCGGACCGAATTGGTCATTTCGGGCATCAATTGGGCCACGAGCTACGACCTCGAAGGCAAAGAGCTGTGGAAGATCAAAGGCAAGTCGATCCTGGCCATCCCGACTCCCTTCGAGCGGTTCGGGCTGCTTTACGTCACGTCAGGCCATGTGGTCTGGGGCGAGAACCAGATATTCGCCATTAAGCCCGGAGGCGCGGGTGACCTTTCGCCTCAAGAAAAAGAAACGCCTGACGAGCATATCGCCTGGTGGAAAAATGCCGGGCCGTACCATCCGACGCCCCTGATTATCGACGATACGCTCTATATGCTGCTGGACCGTGGCTTTATGGCGGCCTACAACGCCAAGACCGGCGCCACGGTCTACGACAAGAAGCGGATTCCCAATGGCCGCGCTTTCACCAGTTCCCCGTGGAGCTACGCAGGCAAGCTATTTTGCATCAACGAGGATGGCGTGACCTTTGCGATTCAGCCGGGCGCCGATTTCGAGATTCTGTATACGAATCAGCTGGCCGATGACGACATGTGCATGGCCACGCCGGTCATTGTCGACGACAAGCTGCTGATTCGCTCGGCCGCGCGACTCTATTGCATCCAGAACCGCGGCGGAGCAGCCACCGCCGGAAAGTGACTTCTCGAGGCATTAAGCACGGCGGCGAAGCGTAAGTCGGCAGACGGAGCGCTGCGCCTTCAGGCAGTTGAAGCGCCGTTCTGCTGTGCCGCCGGGTCGGCGAGTTCCGCCAGCGAGCCCGCGGGCGTAAAGCGCAGCGATGCTGAGTTCAAACAGTACCGACGCCGCGTGGGGGGCGGTCCATCGGGGAAGACATGGCCCAAGTGACAATCGCAC
>CAMFLN010000521.1 GCA_945957305.1 uncultured Planctomycetaceae bacterium
GCATCGGGTCCGTCGTCGTCACAGCCGAGATCCCGAGTTCGCAGCTGCGAAATTCATCGCTCTCCTACTTGTCTGCGCTCATTTGTTTCACGCCGCTGAATCTTTTTTTTCTTGCCACGATGGCAGGGCTGACGGGCGGTTATGCGAGCAACATTGCGATTTCTACGATGTCGGACGAGCACCGAGCCACCCTGGCGAAAGACAATCCGCGGCGGGACTTCTTGCTGCAAGAACCGCCCATTTCGGCGGCAATTCGCGGATTTGTCGTCTACCTCTTTGTCATCGCCGGGCTCTACGTGGTGTTCGACAGCCCTTTCAAGGATCCTAGTTCGTCACAGTACATCCGCCTTGCCGGAACGATATCGATCATGGCCTTCCTTGTTGGTTATGACGCCTCGCGCATTGAAGATTGGCTGAACGCGATTCCCGGACCTCGACCACCTAACGAAGAAGAGGAAAAGAAGCCCACCGAGAAGATCACGGCGACTTCTCTCAACGGCACCCCATCAGAGACGTCGAAAGTGACCGGGCCCGCCACCTAGCGGAAGAACGGGAAGCGGCGGCCGGCGGCCGGGTTGGCTGGTGCGCCGCTTTCCAAGGCCGGGGTAGCGGTCGTCGCTCGTGGGATGATCGGTTCGATCGTGACGTCGTCGATCCACACCTCGCCCATGCCCGTCAGGGCGAAGGTCAGTGTAAAGCTGCGTGTCGCATCCGCCACTCGGTAGGCGGTGAACTCTTTCCATTCCGGCGCGTGCGTGACGCGCTCGGCGAGCGCTTCGCCCCCCAGAGAATCGAGGATCAGCAGCCCATCGGGGCTTCCCTTGATGGGGGTGGGAATGAGCACGCGGCCGTGCAACCGCAACAGCGTGCCCGGCTCGACATTGATCGGCGGACTAGTGATCCAGCCTGGCGGAGTTTCGATCTGGTCGGGCGGGAACTCGGCGTCGAGGGGCATGGCCGCCAGGCGCAAACAATGTTTCCCTTCGAAACGTTTGACTTGCGACAGCTCGGCGTCCTCGCGCACCCCTTCCGGCGGATGCTGGTAGTGCTTCCAGCCGGCGTTGATGGCGCGTCCCAGATCTTCGAAATTTCCCTCCGGCAATTGATTCGCCATCCGCCGCGCACCATCGACGTTGGCCATCAAGGCATAGTGCTGGGGCACCGTGGCAAAGGTCACGGCGTAAGGGCTGGCGACCGGAGTGGCGAGCTTCGTGACCGCGGCAGTCCAATAGTCGCGCTCCATGGCACGCAGATTGCGCAGCGCGAATTGCGCATGCCGTACGGTTTCCGTCACGTTACCAGCCGCGAGCGAGAATTCGGCCGAGGTCAACTCTCCTTGCGCGCTCTTCAACAGCTGATCGCCGCGCGTCAGGGATTTGGTTTTCACATAACTGGCCAGGCGCGGGCGAACTTCGCTGTCGATTTGCAGCTTCGTTTGCGCCATCTCGACCAGCAATCGCGCGCCGCGATCACCGGCAGCGGCGGTGCGCCGCGTTGTTTCGCCCAACAGATCTTGCGCCAGCAGAATCATCGACGTAATGCCGAAATCGTCGGCGCTGACGGCGACGCCCCCCGTGACACGCTTGGTGCGCAGCGGCCGCATCCCTCCGGGCCAGATCTCGTAGGCGCTGATGGTTTCGGGCACGCCGGGAACGACAAAGGTCATTTCGCCCGTGGCGGTCGTCTGCCCGGGAACGAATTGCGCACCTTTGCCCGACCAAACGGGGAGCAGCATGTAGGCTCCGCCGGTCTGCAATACCGCGGCTTGAACTTCGTTGTCGGTGCTGCTGATCGACGTCGTCAGCGTGCCGCCGGCGATCCACGGCTCCATCAACTCGAGTTCCAGGTTCAAAAGTTCGAGTTGATTGCAGCGCCAGCGCGTGTCGGCATCCTGGCTTGTCAGCGGCGCGTGCGAGGCATACAAAATCCCCCGCGCGCCTGCCCCCAGCGCCGTATAGGCGATCAGCCGGGTGTGCTCGGTTCCTGCCAGAATCCGGGGCGCTTGTCCCGCAGACAGCCGGGCCACCTGGCCAACCAGGCTCGCTGCCGGCTCGGTCGGAATCGTGCTCCAAATGGCTGTGCCATGGCGCGCGAAGCGCGGACGTTCGTGCAACCAGCGGCGATAGTCGCTCAACTCGAAACTCGTCGCTGGCGTAAAGCGATCCAAGACCAGGATGTCGGCTCGCCCCGGGGCGCTATAAGCGCGCAGCTCAGCGCTCGCCCCGCAGACGATGGGGCGACCGAGCTTATCGGCGCGGCGGATCTGTTCGGCCCAGCGTTTGACGGCGTCCAGTTCTCGCCCGGTGAGTCCTTCGCCCAGGTCCCACGCCAACACAGCGTCGTATTCGGGGCCGATATCCGCCAAGGGCGCCGCGTCGGCCGACGGCGCGTCGAGTCCCGGTGGCATCGGCGGAGGGCAGATGACCCACAGCCCTTGGCGCGCCGCGTCGGCCAAAAGCGCCGGCGCTGGCAAGACTCGTAGCCGCAGGGCATTGAAGCCAAGTTGTTTTAAGAACGGCAGTGGCTCCCCTTGATATTCGATCGCTCGGGGAAAGACTGGTCGATTTCCGACCAACAGCACAGAACCGTTCAGCTTGGGACCTTCGCGTTTCGCCGCCCGCGGGCCTGGCGGGATCAACTCTTGCGGCGTGGGCGGCGTGGGATTGGCGAGCGACACAGGCTTGGTGGTGGCCGGAGCCTGGTTCGCGGCCATTGCGGCCGCGCCCACGAAGCCGGCCAACTCCATATCGTCGACCCACAGCAGGGTCTGACCCACCCCCGTGTAGAGGTTCAATACCAAACGATCGATAAAAGCCTCGCGCGTATCGATATCGCGTTTCAACTCCGCGCGCAGGACGCGGGCCTGAGCGGCGGCGACCGTCGGCAGATCATCGATGCGGAGCTGCTCCCAAGTCGACACCTTGGAATAGCTGCTGCCAGCGACGAGCGCCGAATCCGGGAGCTGGGTCGCAGGGTTGATGCTGCGGGGGAATACCACCCGAGCGCGCAATTGAATGCCAGGTCGATCGGACTTCACCCAGAGACTCGGTCTCAACTCCGAGATCACACGGGCGGGCGCGACGTCATGCACCAGATGAACGTAGGTGCCATTGGCGCCCGACATCAAGCGGAAGAATTCGCAGCCCGCACCGCTGCGTGCTCCTTCATTGGTTCTCTCATGATTGAGCACCTGGTAGTCAGGGCCGCCGCGTCCGAGGCGCCAGGAGGGTTCGGGGCCTTCGAAGTCTTGGCGGACAACGACCTGGGCGCGCGACGCTGCCGGCAGCGCCCCCAGGGACGCCCATAAGATGGCCATCCTGACCAAAAAACGGAGCACGATAGAAAAAGTGCCGCGCCTGCGGCCCCCAAAATGGTTCCCGAAGCCTGCGTGATGGCGAAACGCCACGTCGGCGGGTGCCCTCCTGATTTTCCTTAAACCGTGCTTGTAACAGGGTTTGCGAAGTGCCTCCAGATCACTTGGTTGCCTTTCGGCAACGCCGCCGCGGCGGGCCCGAATTTCTATAAAACGCAAAAACCTTTGACAATTAACGAGTTATGCGAATCCTGCCCACGAAGCTCCGATGCTGGCACGGCGGCTGCTATTAGCTGCTCCACACCTCGTGACCCCCGCTTACTTAGGATCGGCATCCATGAACCACGCACCGCACGCAGAGACCTCCTTCTCGACCGAACTCCCGCATGATCTGAGCTTGCTGCGGGCTCAGATCGAAGCCCTCCCGCCCGAAATTCGTGTCCAACTCGATTCCACCCTGGCACGCGTCGTCGAAAGCACGCAACGCCGTCGCCGCATCCTGGGCATGGTTCAAGACGCCTTGGGACAACTCCGGCTCGACATGAAGTACCTCATGTTCGATCTCGAAGCCACCCGCCGTGAACGCGATGACTACCGTCATCGTCTCGAGCAGTCGTAGAC
>CAMFLN010000522.1 GCA_945957305.1 uncultured Planctomycetaceae bacterium
CGCGCGTGGCTTGTTGGGCAATCTGCTCCATGTCGCGGCCCGTGGTCACGCTGAGCATCTTCTTGCTCGTAATATCCGCTTGGGAAGCGTAGCGGTCCTTCTCCTTGAACAGAAACCAGTGGCGTTCATCAGCGCCGCTGCGCCGTCCTCCTTTGCGCACTAGCATCCACGCGCCGCGCAGCTTCTCGCCGTGCAGGATGAACTTCAAAGCGCCGTCGCGGTAGCCTGTCCGCGCGTCGCCGACCGGCTCCCATGTTCCCTGGTCCCAGAGCATCACTGTGCCGCCGCCGTATTCGCCTTGCGGAATGATCCCTTCGAAGGAGGCGTACTCAACAGGGTGATCCTCGACCTGCATCGCCAGGCGTTTTGTTTGCGGATCCAACGACGGTCCCTTGGGAACCGCCCAACTCTTGAGAACTCCATCAAGTTCGAGGCGGAAGTCGTAGTGCAAATGAGACGCGTCGTGCTTTTGCACGACAAACGCCAGCTCTCCGCTACGCGGGGCGGGCTTTCCACGCGGCTCGCCCGTGACGCGGAAATCGCGCTTGCGTCGGTATTCAGCAAGTCCCATGGCGAAACTTAAGCTCCCGCACAGATTTCGAGGTGCCGCCGTAAAAAACTTACCTTGCGGGTAAGCACGAGAACAGTTAAGTCTGCCCGAGAAGGCATGCAGTTGGCGTCGGCATCGCGAATTTTGCGAGGCCCAATTTCTGTTTCGGGTGGTAACCCTGGCGCCTAGCTAACCACTTCGGCCGATCAGAACGCAACGGTGTCAACCTGCGGTGGTCGATCCGAACGTTCTTACAATTCCGCCATTTGTCGGCCACTCTTGTTCGGCCGCCCAACCAACAACTCAACACGTTTCGCAAGATTCATGCCGATAACCGGCGCGAGTTTTGCTACCTCCCCTTCCAGTGTTTGCCACGCAACGACATTCAGTCATTCGCGCAGGCAATCGATGAATTGAGCCAGGCAGAACCCTCGCTCTCCTACAACCTGAAAGACCGATGATGAACCTGATTTCGAATCTGCTTCATTTGGGCCGCAACAACGATGCCGTTCGGTTTGCAGTTGTGGGGCTGGGGAACTTCGCGCAAACGGCCATCTTGCCGGCGTTTGCCAATGCTCAGGATAAAGCCATCCTGGCCGCGCTCGTCACAGGCGACACCGAGAAGGCGGCCAAGCTGAGCCGCAAATATAAAGTCCCGGCTTACAGCTACGAAGATTACGAGGGCCTACTGGAAAGCGATAAAATTGACGCGGTTTACATCGCCGTCCCGAACTCCGAGCATAGAACTTATGCCGAATCGGCGGCCCGCGCGGGAATTCATGTGTTGTGTGAAAAACCGTTGGCTTATTCCGTCGAGGACGCTCGCGCGATTGTCGAGACTTGCCAGAAGCATAAAGTTCATTTGATGACGGCCTATCGATTGCACTTCGAGGAGGGCAATCTGGCGGCGATCGAGGCTGCCCAATCCGGAAAGATTGGCCAAGCGCGTCTCTTTACTTCGATCCATACCATGCAGGTCGAACCGGATAACATTCGGGTCGATCTTTCCTTGGGCGGCGGCCCCTTGGAGGACATTGGCATCTACTGCCTGAACGCCGCTCGATACATTTTTCAGGCCGAGCCCGAGGAAGTCACCGCCTTTGCCGTGCGTGGCAATGATCGCCGCTTCAAGGAAGTGCCAGAAGCGGTTGCCGCGACACTCCGCTTTCCCAAGGATCGACTGGCGACTTTCTTGTGCGGCTTTGGCGCGACCAAAGTGTCTGAATACCGAGTGATCGGCACCGAAGGGGTTCTGAAGATGGACCCTGCCTTCACCTGGAACGGCGACGTCGAGCAGACGATTTATGCAAAAGAAAAGTCGAAAACGAAGACGTTCAAGCACCGCGACCAGATCGCCGCCGAAATCATTTATTTCGCAGATTGCATTCGGCAGAACAAATCGCCTGAGCCATCAGGCAAAGAGGGGCTGCTCGACGTACGCATTATTGACGCCTTGCGCCGCTCGTACCTGAGCCATCGCACGATCAAGCTGAAACCGCTGGCCAAGAAGCAACGGCCACATCGAGGTCAATCGATACGACGTCGCCCGGGCAAAAAGCCCAAGCCAGTCAAAGCACCGCCCCCCGCGAAATCGTAAGCACCCGTGCGGCCGCTAGGCCCTTTGCCACCTCGCCACCGCTATCTCAGATGGAACCACGTCTGTTCGGCGAGCTACCGCGCGGCGAGGCGTGGCATATAAGCCAGGCCTTTCGAGATCACACCGACGATCATCTGCAGTCGAAGTCGGGACAACCGCGCTATTTCTCGGATCTCGTTCAATCGGCTTTGCACGCGATCCGCCTGACTACCACAAACTTGAGCGAAAAAGCGCTTGGATTCGTTCCTGGACAGTTCCTAACACGCCTGCGGAGGTCACAGCAGCATGCGACCTCCGCAGTGTGATGGATCGATCAACAATGGTGGTTTTTACGTACGTGCTGCCGCGCTGTTGACCCAGCTCTCGGCAACATGTGACAAGATCTTGTCAGCATTGGCTTCTTCATCCAAGGTCTGCTGGAGCAGATTGGCGACGTTTTCTCGGCCCAGGCGGCGAGCAAACGTACGAGCGCAGCCATATCCGGCAATCTCATAATGCTCGACACGCTGCGCGGCTGCGATCAGCGCGGCGTCCTTGACTTCGGGTTCGCCATCCAAGCTGATCACTTCGTCTCCTTCGGCGATCAGCCCCTCCATCGCTTCACATGTCTCGCTGCCAGGCTCTTTGCCGAGTAGCTGCAGCGCGGTATCCAATCGCGCCTTGTGCCCGCGGGTTTCTTGCAGGTGTGTCTCGAACGCAGAGCGCAGTTCGGGATTGGCCGCCGCTTCCGCCATTTTAGGCAGGGCTTTGATCAATTGTTCCTCTGCGCTACTAAGGTCGCGCAGTTGCATGATTAGCACATTTTCCAGATTGTCGAGGCACATATCCGAGCCGAGCATTTTCGAGAACCAAGAAGAGACGCTCATGGCAGTTTTATCCTCGTTGGCAAGAGTGAAGGTTTTCCTTCCTGCCTCAACGAGCAAATGTTATTCCAGTCGCCACAATTGCTGCGAACTGAAGGTAACCCAGCGCCAAGCGCCGATTGCTGAGCTCAATACGCATCGGGGCGGTGGAGAGTGCCGCTCATCTTGTTCGCGAAGCGCTCAGGGTAGGTGACGGACGTTGACTGACATGGCTCGTCGCCTGAAACGACTGGTTGACGGCGAACGGCGAGATGAGGACGACGGCGGAATGAGAGGCAGACAGGCCACGGTCACGAGAAATGTGCTGCGCAGTGGACCAAGCCGGCGCGGCAGGCGTGGGACGGCACCAACTTAGCCCCAGCCTCGCCGGAGCGCCAGCGACTAAAGCTCTGGTCGGCGTCTGCCACGAAACCCGGAACCAGAAGTCCGCATCAAAACGCAAATAGCGGCGCAGGGACTCGAACCCCGGACACGCGGATTATGATTCCGCTGCTCTAACCAACTGAGCTACGCCGCCGTGTAATCGCAAATGTGGTGTCGCAAGCGTTCCATGCGGAACGACTTGCGACGAAGGGCGTCCAGCTTTTATCGCTTGCCGATTCTGACTGTGACGACCGCTCCCGACGGCCCATCGGTCCAACCGCGGCCCACAAGGGATTGTCGGACCCGCCAAGATAACTCACACGGGGAACAATCGCAAATGCCCACAAGCTCAAGAATTCGAGAATCAGGGAGGATGACACTTGTCACGCAAGCGATTGCCCTGGCGAGGGGACGACTTTCGTCGTGTGGACTCTCGGCATGCAGCCCTCGCGATCACCTGAGGCTGGAATCGAGAGGACCCCTCCTCAGTTCTGCGTTAGCGACATAGCCGTCGAAACAGTTGTTGCCTACCAGGTTGCAGGTCACGCTTGCTCAACTTC
>CAMFLN010000523.1 GCA_945957305.1 uncultured Planctomycetaceae bacterium
GTCCAGGAGGGCCTCCTCGAGATCGAGCCCGTACTCGACCTCCCGCATGACCTCCTCGGACAGCCGGCCGGAGTTGCGCAGCTGCACGAAGACGTCCCGTTCGATCCGCATCATCTCGCGGTTCCAGTCGGCCATTCCGCCGAGGACGCGGCCCGTCTCGTCGATCGTCGTCGACCGGCGTTCGGCCAGCCGGCGCCAGTCCCGGGTCTCCACCCACAGCCTCATCCGGCGGGCCTGGTCCTCCGGCAGCTGCCGTCGGGCGATGTCGGACTCCACCGCATCGGCGATCGCCCGGTTCGCCTCGTCCCGCGCGGCCATCCGCTCGGCGTCGATCTCGTGGACCAGCCCGGGCAGGATGACACCGGCCACGTTCAAGCAAACATCGAGCTGCCCCCAGGAGTCGACGGCCTTCTTCACGGCGGCTTTCCAGGCGTCGGGCTCGCGCACGTCGAGCCGCATGATTTCGACCTGCGGCGAGTGCCAGCCGAAGCGACGCGCCTGCTGTTCGAGCGTGGGCAGGTCGACATCGGTTGCCAGCACACGATGCCCCGCGGCCACGGCACGTTGGGCCAGGTGGCACCCAATGCCGCTGGCGCAGCCGGTGATGAGAAAGACGTGAGCAGACAAACGTTCGTCGGGCATAACGAAGCAGCCGCCAGGCAGGGAACGAATCGCGACCGCGTCATTCTGCTCTGCCGATCGATTGGCGGGAAGGCTAGCCGGGCAAACCCTCGGCCATCAGTCGGCCAATTTCACGCTCGCCTGGGTCGTTGCTGGTGGCCAATTGCTGCGCGACCTTGGCGCGGCGCTCGGCCGGGTGATTCTGGCTCAGTTTCCACTTGGCTTCGAGCCGCGAGATTTCGATGCGAAAGGGGACGATGTGACGCACCAGCTTCTTGATGTGGTCAGCATCGGGGGCAAACGACCAGGGCTGTGGTTGCGGCTGCTCGTAGAACTGCACCGTGTCGCGCAAGATGGCGAGAGCCTGCTGTTCATCCTCGATGATCTGACAATGCCCCACGGCGTGTGCGGCCAGGTAATTCCAAGTGGGTACGACTCCTGCGGCCTCGTACCAAGTGGGGCTGATGTAGGCGTGCGGACCGCTGAAGATCGCCAAGACCTCGGCGCCGGCCATCGCGTGCCACAGCGGATTGGCCCGCGCCAGGTGTCCGATCAAGTGCCCTTGCGCGCCGGCCTGGCGCTGCAGGAGCAACGGCACATGCGCGGCATCCCACTGGGCGGCCTCGCGCGAAACGATCACGGCGAAACTGTGCGCGTCGATAAAGTCGCAAACCGCTGCGTGATCGGGGGCACGGAAATGGGGTGGGATGTACATGGGGTTTGCAGGGTGAGTTAGGGTTGGGTTTCCAGCTTGGACAAAGCGAAGCCGTGTCAGGTTCGGAATGCTGACTCCTGCCGCACATCGCGTTACGATAGCTACCCAAAGGGCGATCCTTCGCTGACCAGCAGCCTTCCGCTTATTTCGATAGTAAAGGGTGTCTCATGCGGTTTCGACGTAGAGGCGAGCGATTCTCACACATCTTCCTGCCGGTTGCGCTGTTGCTCGTCTACTTGCCATTTCTGGTTCATGCCGCCGAGCCTGCTGCGCAATCGACTTTACAGTGCAGTGCTCAAGCTGACCGGCCGCAACGCTTGCTGTACGTCGCCGTGCCGGGTGTGCGTGATTATCTGGAGTATGGCGGACATGGGGTCTTGGTGTTCGCGATCGACGAAGGACACAAGTTCGTCCGCCGTATTCCCACGGCGGGCCTGAATGCCGACGGCAAACCGCTGAATGTCAAAGGGGTCTGCGCGTGCGCCGCGACGCAGCGTCTTTATATCAGCACGATCAAGCAGTTGATGTGTCTCGACCTGGTCACGGACAAGCTGCTGTGGGAGAAAGAGTACGAAGGAGGCGCCGATCGCATGGCCCTGGCTCCCGACGGTGGCGTGATCTACCTGCCGATGCTGGAAGGTCCCTCCTGGCACGTGGTCAACGCGGCCAGCGGAGATGTCATCGCGCGGGTGACCCCCAATTCCGGATCGCACAACACCATCTACGGGCCGGACGGACGGCACGCTTACCTGGCCGGATTAAAATCTCCGCTGCTGACGGTTGCCGACACGGCCACGCACAAGATTGCCTCAGCCGTGGGGCCCTTCAGCGCCGCGGTGCGCCCCTTTACGATCGATTCGCGGCAGAAACTCTGCTTCGTCAACGTCAACGAGTTGCTCGGCTTCGAGGTCGGCGACCTGGCCACGGGCAAAGTCCTGCATCGCGTCACCGTCGCAGGTTTTGAGAAGGGACCCGTCAAACGCCACGGCTGCCCCAGCCATGGGATTGGCCTGACACCGGATGAAAAAGAACTGTGGTTGACCGACGCGCACAACCAGCGCCTGCACGTGTTTGATGTTACGGCGATTAACAACACGGCGCAGCCGCCGAAGCAAGTGACCAGCATCAAGCTGCGCGACGAACCAGGCTGGATCACGTTTACAATCGCGGGCGACTACGCCTATCCGTCGACGGGCGAGGTCATCGACCCGCCGTCGCGCAAAATCATCGCCACGCTGACTGACGAAGAGGGGCGCGCCGTGCAAAGCGAAAAAATGCTCGAAATCGATTTCGCCGGTCGGGAGCCTGTCGCGGCAGGCAACCAATTCGGCATCGGCCGGGCTGCCGCCACGGTGAAGTAATCAAAAGTGGTCGCAAAACAAATTTTTAGTGCCACAGCTGGCTGGTCCAGCCGTGCCAGTATCGGCAAAACACTGCTAGACAAGCTAGCAGTGGCACCCCATTCCGTATCGACGAGGGATTTTTGAAACCGGCTCTATTGAGTTGGTGGCGCAGCGCCGCGATTGCCGAGGGGCGATCAACGCACTTTTTCGCTGACCACCTTGCCGCCGATCACGGTGCCGATGCAGTGCGTCGTGTATTCGAATGGATCGCCGTCATACAGTGCCAGGTCGCCGTCCTTCCCCACTTCCAGTGATCCGACGCGATCGGAAATTCCCAGGATCTTGGCGGCGTTGCTGGTGATGGTCGACAAGGCTTGCTCAAAAGTCAGCCCATTGGCGGCCGTGAGCGCCGCTTCGAACAGCACGACCCGCGTCTTGGGGACGTACGGTTCATAGCCGCTTTGCAGGGCGACCGGCACTCCCGCGGCAAGCAGCTTCGACGCGGTTTCAAAACTCAGGTTCTCGCGATCCTCGACGGCGCGGGCCATCGTCGGATGCACGATCACGGGGACTCCGGCGGCCTTGATGTCGTCGATGGCCAGGTAGGCTTCGGCCGCGCTATCGAGCACGATCTTGATATTGAATTCCTTGGCCAGCCGCAGAGCGCTGTGTATGTCTTGCAAGCGATCCGCCGTGATCAGCAGCGCCAGTTTGCCCTCTAAGACCTGCACCAGCGCTTCCTGTCGCAGGTCGCGCGGCGGTGGTTCGGCCGGCTTCTTGGCTTCCTTCGTAGCGTCCGCATCCTTGGCATCGGCTGCGGGCTTTTCGGCCTTGCGTAGCTTGGACTGGTACTCGCGCGCTTTGATCAGCTCGGCCCGCAACAGGGCCATCATCTTGCCGCGCGTGCCAGGGGACTTGCCTTCAGATTTTTCGGCGCTCGTGGCCAGGGTAGCTGCCACGGCATGGGCGTCGCGCAGCAAGGATTCGCCGACCGTGTTGCCGACTGTCTTGACGATCAGCGTCTGTCCCGAAATCAGTTCGCCCGGCGCGTGACCGGTGTGCACGGTGGTTACACCGAAGCTGCGGACCCACTCGATCAATTCGTCCTGCGCATTGTAGGCGTCGACAGCCCGCAACTCGGGCTGAATGGGTGTGGAATGTTCGAGCTGATCCTGGTCATGCGGCTGGTTCAACAGGCCCGAGAAGCCGACCGTGGCGTGGGCATCGATCAAGCCGGGTGTGAC
>CAMFLN010000524.1 GCA_945957305.1 uncultured Planctomycetaceae bacterium
GACGAAGTTTCAACTCTGCTGACCCAGGCCATTATTGATCATCCGGAAGAAGCCCTCCTGCCGGCCGAAGGGGCGCGGTGGGCGCTCGAGCGCGGCGACCTGTCGGCAGCGGACAAGCTGGCGCGACGGGCCATTGAACTCGACGTGAACCAGGTTCTTGCCCATTGGGTACGAGCGGAAGTAGCGCGGCAAGCGGGCCGGCTCGATGAAGCCCAAGCCGACTACAAGTGGCTGGTCGATTTCTACAACGGCCACGATATCACTGACGCCGAGTCGCTGACCTGGATCGGCCTGGGAGCCGCGCAGTTTGCCCGCTGGAATCGGCTCTCGGATCAATTCCGCTTCCTGGTCAACGAGTTATATCCCGAGGCCCTGAAAATCGATCCCGCCTGGTGGCCCGCGCATTATCACGCGGGATTGCTGTACCTGGAAAAATACAATCGGGCGGAAGCGTCGCGCGAGTTGAAAGCCGCCTTGGCCATGAATCCGAGCGCCGCCGAGGTGCATGCGGCGCTCGCGCGGCTGGCCGTGCAAAATTACGAACTCGAAGCAGCGCGGCTCGCCGCGGATCGCGCGCTTGCATTGAATCCCTGCCAGCGCGAAGCGCAACTGGTGCAGGCCGATATCCTGCTGGCGAACTTTCAAGCCCGTGAAGCGATCGCCGTTTGCGAACAGGCCTGCCGCCTCCATCCTGGTTCAGAAGCGGCCGCCGGTCGCCTGGCGGCTGCGTACCTCACCGTCGACGGCGCGCCGCGGGAACTCGCAGGGACGCGCGCCGGGCAACTGATCGAGCGCGTCACGGCGGCGAACCCGCGTTGCGGTGAATTCTTCGCTTCACTGGGCGCGGCCTTGGACCTGACGCGGAAATTCCCTGCCGCCGCGCATTACTACCGCGAGGCGATTGCCCGGATGCCGCGACTGATCGAACCGTACGGCGAACTGGGCCTCGTGCTGATGCGGCTAGGGGACGAGGCCGAGGCGCGCCGGCAGCTCACCCTGGCGTTTGAATACGACCCGTTTCATGTGCGGGTCAACAACACCCTCAAAGTGCTCGACGTGCTTGATGGCTACGCGATTCTCGAGACCGAGCATTTCGTCATCAAGTTCGACCGCGGACAGGACGAGCTGCTGGCAAAGTACGCGGCCCGCTACCTGGAAGACGAGGTCTATCCGGAACTGTGCAAGCAATTCGCCTACGTGCCGGCGGAGAAGTCGCTGTTCGAAATCTTTAATCGGGCCCGCAATACCTCTGGGCATGGCTGGTTCAGTGCCCGCATGGTCGGGCTCCCGTTTGTGCACACCGTGGGCGCCTGCGCCGGCAAGGTCGTGGCCCTGGCTTCGCCGAACGACATGCCCCAAAAATTCAATTGGGCGCGGGTACTGAAGCACGAATTCGTACACGTGCTCAACCTGCAGCAGACAGACTTCAGCATACCGCACTGGTTTACCGAAGCCTTGGCTGTCGGCAGCGAGGGTGCGGCCCGACCGCAGATCTGGAACCAGCTCTTGGCTGAGCGTGTGCCGAAGAATCAACTTTTCAACCTGGACACGATTAACCTGGGCTTCGTGCGGCCGCAGTCGAGTCTGGATTGGCAAATGGCCTATTGCCAGGCGGATCTGTACGCGCAACATATCACCAGGCAATACGGTCCAGATGCGCTGGCGAAGATGCTCGCCGCTTACCGCGACAATCTCGATACCGTGGCGGCGCTGCGTCGCGAGTTCGGTGCGGACGTGCGCGACTTCGAGCGCGATTACCTGGCATTCGTGCAGCACACGGCGGCCAACTCGGGGGCACGCGTCACGTCGAGCGAACCGCTGGCCGATTTGGAAAGGCAACACCAGGCGCAACCGCAAAACCAACTGCTTGCCGCGCGCCTGGCAAACGCCTGCCTGGCGCAGCGCGATTACGCCCGCGCTCGTGCGCTGGCCGAGCCAGCCCTCGCAGATCCGCAGGCGAGTCAGCTGGCCGCTTATGTGTTGGCCCGGGTGCGGCTGACGGACGGCGAGAAACAACAGGCCTGCCAGCTGCTGGCCGAGCATCTGGATCGCGAGTCACCCGATGAGAACTTGCTGGGCCTGCTGGCGGGACTCTATTACAAGGCCGAGCGGTACGTCGAGGCGGCGGAATTGTATGAACTCGGGCGGCAACGTCAGCCGGCCGCCGCCGAATGGCCGCGTGCGCTCGCCCGGGTGTATCTTGCGCAAGGAAATGACGTTAAGCTGGCACAAGTCTTGGAACAGTTGGCATGGCTCGAATCTGAGGATCTGCCGATCCGCAAAAAGCTGGCGCAGCTGGCCCTGGCGGCCGGGGATCATGCGGCGGCTGCGCGGTGGGGACGCGAATCGTTGTACATTGACGTCCTGGACGCCGACGTGCATCGCCTGCTGGGAGAGGCTTCGGCAGCTCTACACGACAACACCGCGGCCTTGGCTGAGTATGAAGTAACAATTCAGCTGGGCAGCAAAGACCCGGCGGTGCACCTGGCCGTGGCCCGATTGTCCCTGCAGACCGATAACTTCGAGCGGGCCAAGAGTGCGTTGGCGGAAACACTCAATCTAGATCCCGAGAACGCAGAAGCGCGTCAGCTAGACGAAAAAATGCGCACCGCGCCGGCAGCGCCTTAGTGCTTAAGTCGCAGATACATACTTCCTCATAACATACGCATTTCATTTAACTTTTGGAGAAACGGCCAAGGTGTCCGACAGTACTTCCGGTGAAACGAACTCCCGGCCTGAAATCACGCTCGCCGCGTTCCAGGGGCTGATCCGCGAGATGTACCTCGAAAAGGACCTCGCCCGCGGCGTCGACGGCACGTTCATGTGGTTGATGGAAGAGGTGGGCGAGCTGGCGGCCGCTCTGCGTAGCGGCACGCATGAGGAACGATTGGGGGAATTCGCCGACGTGCTGGCCTGGCTGGCTACGATCGCTAATGTCGCCGGCATCGACTTGAGCGAGGCCGTGGCGCGCAAGTACGGCTCAGGCTGTCCTGGTTGCGGCAAATTCGTATGCGTCTGCGCCGACGCGGAGAAGCCATGATCGAACGGGGTACGGCTTTCCATTTTCGCTGCGTTCACGCTCTTTTGTTCCTGGCGATTGCGCTGCGTTCATCCGCGGCGTGGGGGCAGGACTTGAATCCCCCCACGGTCGAAGATCTGCACGTCGGCTTCGGCAATTTCTATAAAGTTGGTGCCTGGACTCCGGTCGAGTTCACCCTGGTTGGCGGTTCGCAGGCGCTGGTGGGGCACGCACGCTTGATTTTGACTGACGGCGACGGCACGCCGACGGTCGTCACTTCCCCGCGCCCTGTGCAATTGCTGCCGGGACGGCGCACCACGGTCTTGCTGTATGCCAAGTTCGGCAGCATGTACGGCAATTTGCGCATCCAATTCGAAGTTGACGACAAGCTGCTGATCGACCGGGTTTGCGATGATAAGCAGACGCCCGACCGGCTGCTGCTTCCCACGCCGCTGCCCGCCAGCGAACGATTGATCGTCACCGTCGGGGGCGCGGTGGGGGTTGATGAAGCTGTGCGGTTGCATCAGCAAGCCACCGGCACGACGATTTCGGTCGCGGCGCTGGCTGACGCCGATCGGCTGCCCACGGAATGGTACGGTTACGACGGCGTCGAATGGCTCGTGATTTCGACCAGTCATCCTGATCAGCTGAAAGCGCTGTTCGATACCGGGGCGCGGCGCGCGGCGCTCATCGAATGGATCGAACGGGGCGGGCGTTTGCTCTTTACCGTCGGGGCCGAAGCGCCGACCGTGCTAGCGCCCGACGCCGCGCTGGCCGCGCTCGCGCCGGGCCGCGCGGGAGAGATAGCCACTCTGCGGCGCACCACGGACCTCGAAGGCTTTGTCGGCGGCGCACGCAAGGTGCGCGGCGGCCAAGGCGCCGGGCTGGCCTTATC
>CAMFLN010000525.1 GCA_945957305.1 uncultured Planctomycetaceae bacterium
CGGCAGAACAGATCGAGGATGTCTTTCTTGTCCCCCAGGGCGGCTGACAATGAACAATTTCCCATCACGACGGTCGTCACGCCGTGCCGCACCGATTCTTCGAGGCCCGGCATTGCCTCGACTTCGGCATCGTAGTGGGTGTGAATGTCGAGCATGCCCGGCATCACCCACTGACCGGTGGCATCGATCTCGCGTCGACCGGATTGGGGGAGCCGCGGACCGACGGTTTGCACCTTGCCATCTTGAATCGCGACGTCGGCCGTGACGGCCGGAGCACCCGCCCCGTCGAAGACCTGGCCGTTACGGATAATGACGTCGCAGGTAGCCGCGCCCTGCTTTTCGCCCGCTGGGTGCATGACTGAAATCCTCGCCTCTCGCGCTGAATGGCCGCAATTAGATCTTCGTTACTCGGGGAAGTAGGCAGTTTCACATTGTCGCTTCTTGCCGCGAGATTGGCTATGGCCGCGCCTGGCCCAACCGCACGCTTTCGACACTTCGCCGAGAAGGTGCCGACGGCCCCTTATGTTGACGCTAGCCGGGCCGGCACCTAGGCTGCTGGAGACGCGCCGGTTCACCGTCGGGCGGCTCCCGGCGCGGCCCTGGTTTTTCCCGTCAGACGGCTGTTTTGCAAGGTTTCTATCAACGTGCCCGCGCCTGATCGCCGTCGCTATATTCTGGCCGTCGACTTAGGTTCGAGCGGGCCGAAAGTGGCCCTCATGGCTGATGACGGCCAGATGGTGGCCCACGCGCGCGAACACGTCGAGACGTACTTTCTGCCCGCGGGGGGCGTCGAGCAAGACCCCGACGATTGGTGGCGCGCCTGCACGGCGGGCGTGCGGGAAGTTCTCGAAATCGCACGGCCGCCGATCGACGATGTCATCGGCGTAACCTGCACCGGGCAATGGGCCGTTACGGTGCCGGTCGATCGTTCGGGCCAGGCGCTAATGCGCGCCATACATTGGATGGACTCGCGCGGTGCCCCCTACACACGTCGCGCCACGGGCGGGGCCATCAAGGTTGCCGGCTATGGCGCACGCAAACTGTGGCGCTGGCTGCGACTGACCGGGGGAGTGCCGGTGCACTCGGGCAATGATGCCCTGGCTCATGTGCTCTTCATCAAGCATGGGCGGCCCGAGGTGTACCGCGACACTTACAAGTTTCTCGATCCCACCGATTACCTGGGATTAAGACTTTCGGGACGATTTGCCGCCACGCCGGCCACGATCTTTCCCTACTTGCTGACGGACAATCGGGATTTGGCCCGCGTCGATTACGATCGGCAACTTTTGCTCTGGACGGGGGTCGATCGCGACAAGCTGCCCGACCTGGTGCCGGTCAACACGGTGCTCGGACCTTTGCTTCCCGCAGTCGCGCAAGAATGGGGCCTCAGCCCGCAGACGCAGGTCGTCGTCGGTTGCGGCGACACGTCAGCCGCGGCCGTGGGATCAGGCGCGGTGCACGATTATGACGGGCATATTTGCATCGGGACCTCATCCTGGCTGACCAGCCATGTGCCGTTCAAAAAGACCGCCATTGGCAGTTACCTGGGGACCATGCCCGCGGCTATTCCGGGACGGAACCTGATCGTGGCCGAGCAAGGGCCGGCCGGCAAATGTTTCGAACAGTTCGTCGAACGCTGGTTTTTTGCGGACGATCCCAATCTGCACCCCGCGCCCGGGTTTGACCGCTACCAGCACGCGCTCAGCCTGGCCGAGTCGGCGCCGGCCGGCAGCGATGGGTTGATGTTCCTCCCCTGGCTCAACGGGGCGGGACCGCCGACCGGCGAGGCGTTCATGCGGGGGGGATTCTTGAACCAAAGCCTGCGCAGCGATCGGGCTCACGCATTGCGTGCGGTTCTGGAAGGTGTCGCATACAATCTCAGGTGGTTGTTGGCGGCCGAGGAGAAATTCATCGGGCGACGTTACGGCGAGTTGAAGTTCAGCGGCGGCGGAGCCCAAAGCCCGCTGTGGTGCCAGATCCTGGCCGACGTGTTCGATCGGCCAATTCGCCAGATCGCCGAACCGAATCACGCCATCGTGCGGGGCGCTGCTTACCTGGCGATGGTGGCCTTGGGGCGGTGGCAGCTCGACGAGGTGCCAAGAATGGTCACTACCAACCGCACGTATCAACCCAATCGCGAGAACCGGGGTGTTTACGACGCTATGTTTGCGGAATTCGTGCGAGCCTATCGTGCCAACCGGCGCTTGTTCGCCCGACTGAATCCGCGCCATTGAGAGACAATCATTCATCACTCGGGTCGTGATGCACGCCCGACCGAAAAGGCTTTTTTCGAGGAGTACCACGCGTGTCAAATAATCTTGCCGAAGAGCTCGGCCTGCTCGGACCGATCGACGAGATGATGCACCCCTACCGCGAGCAGTATCCGGCCACGCGCCAATTGCCCGCCACCGGCGTGCCGCGCGACAAAGTGCTCGCGCAAATGGAAGAGATGCGGGCCAAGGAAGCCGCGCGCTGGCGCGACGGGTACGCTTCGGGCTCGGTCTATCATGGTGACGAGTCGCACATCGACTTTGTGAACAAGATTTACGCCCTCCATTCGCAGACCAACCAGTTGCACTCGGACCTGTGGCCCAGCGCCGCGAAGTTCGAAGCCGAAATCGTCGCGATGACCGCCCACATGCTCTCCGCGGAAGCGTGTGGCGAACCGTTCGATTCGGAAAAGGGAGTCTGCGGCTCGGTCAGCTCGGGCGGGTCGGAAAGCATTCTGCTGGCGATGAAAGCCTACCGCGACTACGCCCGGGCCGAACGTGGCATCACCGAGCCCGAGTTCGTGGTCCCACGCTCGGGCCATGCGGCGTTTCACAAGGCGGCGCAGTATTTCAATATCAAGCTCCGCCCGGTACCGCTCGACGATCAATTTCGCGCGGATGTGGGGGCCGTGGCGGCCGAGATCAACGAAAACACGATCGCGCTAGTCGCCTCGGCGCCTAACTTCCCCTACGGCACGATCGACCCGATCGACAAAATCTCGGAGCTGGCGC
Organism: uncultured Planctomycetaceae bacterium; assembly: GCA_945957305.1. Lineage (GTDB taxonomy): Bacteria > Planctomycetota > Planctomycetia > Pirellulales > JACPPG01 > JACPPG01. The sequence goes on from CAMFLN010000525.1 coordinate 3,003, forward strand.
TCAAGCACGGCGTGGGCTGCCACGTCGATGCCTGCCTGGGGGGATATTTCCTGCCGTGGGCCGAACGGCTCGGCTACCCCGTCCCGGTGTTCGATTTTCGCCTGCCGGGCGTGACCAGCATGTCGTGCGACACGCACAAGTACGGTTACGCGCCCAAGGGTACTTCAGTCGTTCTTTATCGCGGTCGCGCCCTGCGGCATCACCAGTTCTTTACCATCGCCGACTGGCCGGGCGGGCTGTACTACTCGCCCACTTTTTCCGGCAGTCGCCCCGGCGGCCTGAGCGCCGCATGCTGGGCGGCGCTGATGACCATGGGCGAGTCGAACTATTTGAAATCGGCCAAGGCGATCATGGACGCCGTGGCCGTCATGAAGCAAGGCATCCGCGAGATTCCCGAACTGAAGCTGCTAGGCGAATCGCTGGCCGTCTTCGCATTCGGCTCAGACGAGTTGAACATCTACGAAGTGCTGGATCAGATGTCGGCCCGCCACTGGGCGCTGACGGGCCTGCAACATCCGGCCGGGATTCATGTCAGCACCACGCTGCGGCAAACCCAACCCGGTGTCGCCGAGCGGTTCGTCAAGGACCTCAAGGAATCGGTCGAGCACGTCACGGCCAATCCGGGCGCCGAAGGAGGCATGGCCCCGATCTACGGCCTGGCCGCCGCGATTCCCGAAAAGGGAATCGTGCATGATTTGCTGCGTCAGGTCATGGATATCTATTACAAGACGTGACGCTGTCGAGAGAACCACGACGGCACGTCGCAGAATTGCGGAACAATCAATGCGTGCCATGCTTTTGCCAGGACGCCGGCATAAAGCATGCGAGAGAAGGGTAGAATCACGAGCGAGCAGCCCGACGAAACCCTCTGATTTATGTCGCTTAGATACTCTCCGCAAGCAGTAATTGCTT
>CAMFLN010000526.1 GCA_945957305.1 uncultured Planctomycetaceae bacterium
GGGTGATCCAAGTGAATTCACCAAAAAGGCTCTCGAATTCTGCCGAACCTATCAGATGGAATACAATCAGACGCGCCAGCTTCACACCTTGCTGCAGCAGCGCGAACTGCTGGTTACGCGCCAGGCCGATATCACGACGGCCGGCGGCACACGTTCGTCGGTAACTGACTTTCAAGTCGTCGATGAAGCAAAACTCAATCAGCTGCCCGACGAAGCCTTCCTCGAATTCCGCAAGGCTGGGATATTGCCACTATTGTACTTTCATCTGATGTCGTTGATGAATTTCAAGGATCTTGCGGATCGTGCGTCGTTTCGGGCCTGAGGATTCGTAACCATTCGAGCCAATGCCGGCTGCTCTCAGCCGGCGTTTTGATTTGGGCTTTTTGACAGCGACCATCATGCCGGCATTGCCCTCGACAGGGAGAAGTCGAAGCCTGCGCTTGGAATCGGTAAGGTTCCGGTTCAAACCATGCGCTTGTGTCAGGCGGCGATCCTAATCTAATTGTACCGTCGCTGTAACGCCGGGATTGTTTTTGGGACGGATTACTGGCGGCTCTCGCCGGTCGCCTTCAGCAAGCGCGAAAGCGGCGCGGACAAAACCGTCAGCGCCTGCTTGTCATGGACGAAGAAATGCCCGTCCGGGCTCACAGCCGGAGCAACGAGGAAAGTCGAGGGCGATCCCCCGCGACTGTATGCGGCGGCAATCCGCCGCCCGAGTTCGGGACTGAAGTAGCTGTCGTTCTCGGAGTAGATCCAGAGCACCGGCGCGCGGGCACCAGCTCCGAACTCACCAGCGGTTTCGATCAGGCGATCGGGCGCACAGTTAGTGTTGGGCTGATCGTTCGAGCGCCCGCCTCTCCCGGCGGCAAACACCACCACGGCCCGGACTGTATCCGGCTTTGTGCTGGCCAATGCGAGGCTCGCCCACCCACCGGCGGAATGGCCAACCAGCAGGACCGGTCCGCGCGAGACAAATGGTTGCCCGCGCATGAACTCGATGACGCTAGCGAGCACCGCAGCGCCGGCCAGACCTGCCGCCTTGAAGTCCGGCTGTTCGCAAGTTCCAGCAGTCTCGAGATACGGACCGCCGCTCTGGCCGTGACCGGGACGTTGCGGAATAACGACCAACATGCCGCGCGACACGAGCCATTTCGCGAGAGCGGGATAGTCGGGGTCCGACATCTGCGAGCGATAACCGGCGTCCTCCGACGACCCGTGGCTGAGGATCGCCATCGGAAATGGTCCCGCGCCGGTCGGGCGGTATACGATCGCGCGAATCGTAAAGCCAGCGGATCCCGGCACCAGCCAGACCTGGCGGCCCTCCGGGCTCGCTTCCGATCCTACCGGGCCGAACTGCGTCGCCGTGCTACAGGCCGAAAGCGCAAGGCCGCAGCAGAGTGCCGCGAGCCACAGCCGGGTCATCCACGCCCGATCGCGTTCAGCGCCTTGTCGGCCCCCGTGATCGCCGGAATGTTGATGTTGATGGGCTGACCGTTCGGCTGGAATATGGTGATCGACGCGTTCGGTGCGGCCATGAGCTCGCGCATCATCGCCTCGTCCATCGTCAGCTGGGACTCGCAGATCGCTTGGTTGCACAACAGGTAACTGAGCTTTCGCGCGTTACCATTGCCCAGCTTCAGTTCGACGCCCCGCTGAATGTTCAATCCGAGTTGCGTTTGCGGCGTTTGCAGCACCGTCACCATCGCCCCTTCATTGTTGCGCGCCATGATCCAGGTCAGCACCGGTCGACGATTCTGATCGAGGCCCGTGAGCACAGCCGAGCAGACCTTGCGCTTGCTCACATCGGTTTCCTGACACGTCACCTGCCAGGAATCGAATTTCGTGGTCTCGGTACGCTGCACCGTCGGTGCCGGCGCGGCGGGCGCGGCCGGCGCCGCAGCTGCCGGTGCGGCAGCCGGCGGCTGCGACTTGGCCTTGGGCTGCGCCTGCTGAGCCGCAACGTCCGAAAGCTCAGCCGAGATCAGCGACAAGGCGACAACGACGGCTCCAACGGAGACTTTCGAGATCCAACCCGACATTTGGCACCCATATTGTTGTTTGCACTCAAGAAGCCGAACGCCGCGAATTCGTGCCGCATTCATTTCTAGACAGGAGCCGTCCGCTCCTGCGCCTTGCGCTCGATCGCGCCGCTAGTCCGGGCAATCTAGAAAAAAAAAAGGGGGACCGGAAGCCCGGTCCCCCTCAGTTCACTCGCGTCGTTTACCAGTTGTAACGGACACCGCCCTTGGCGCTGACGGTCGTGAAATCGCTGTTCCACTTCACGCCGCCGTTGAGGAAGGTCGACCAACCGGTAGTCAGGCCGATGAAGTTCAGGGTGCCGTTGACGTCGCCGTAAGTCCCCTTGAACGCATCGTTGATGGTCAGCAGGCCCTGGTTCAGCACCAGCGCTGCCGGATCTTCAAACTCGTGCCATACACGACCCGTGATCGAGGCTTCGACCTTCATGCCGCTCCAGAAATTGGCAACACCGACCCGGGCACCAAGGCTGCCGCGGACGCTGTCGGTATCTCCGAAGTGCAGGTTCTGACCGAGCACGTTGACGTCATCGATCTTGGTACGCAGCCAAGCGATCGTGCCCAAGGGCTCGAAGAAGGCCGCGCCATACTGGAAGCGGTATCCCATATCTGCCTGGATACCGTAGGAGTTTGCATCCGCCTCAGGCGTCGCGAAGCCGAAGCCCGCGAGCGTGTTGGCGTTCCACTTCATCTTCAAGAGGTCGGCCTTGAAGATGGTGTCGATGTAGAAGGCGCCATTCAGGTAGGTCGCATACGCACCGACCGTGCCACCCGAATAATCGATGCTGTTGCCCGACGAGTTGAACTTCAGGTTCGAGTCGAGGTAGCCGCCGAGCAGACCGACCATGAAGACCGAGCTCTTGTAATCCCAACCGCCGTCGACACCGCCCATCACACCGAACACCTTCTGCTTGTAGCTGGTGTCGTAAGTGAAGGTCTGGCCCGGGATCGAGAAGGTGTCGGTTGCATCGCGGTCCGTCCAGCTGGCCAGACCCTTGATCCAGACGCCAGGCGTGACGCTCTTCACCGGCGGCGGCGCCGCCTTGTAGACCGCCTTCACCGGCATATCCGCGCCAGCACCTGCCGGCATCCCGCCGCCACGTGCGATGATGAAGTTGCGCAGATCGGCCTGCCGCTCGAGCCACACGCCCGTGCTTTCGTACCAGATGTTCTGCGCACCGGTGACCGCCTTGCCGTACTCGAAAAGTTCCTGGTCCGGGGTCGCGACGAGGACGTGATCCACGCCCTGGTTCGCAAAGCCGTTATTGGCGTTGAAATACGGGTCGTTGCGAACCTGATGGGAGTAGATGAACAGGCCCTTGTCGATCACGCCGCCGAACTTGGAGCTGTAGTTCTGCGAGGTCGGGTCGATGAAGAAATCGCCCTTGTTGGTATTGCCCGAGGTCACTGCGATGAGCGGGATGCCCTGCAGATTCAACGAACCAGGACCACCGGCCAGATCGTTGATGATCATCCCGGTCTTGCCGGAGGTCGCGCCAGTAATGACCACGACGTCGGAGGCCGAGTTATTCGGACCGCGGAGGACAGCATCGAAGCCGAGCTGGCTGTTGCCGGTGCCGTTGAAGTTCGCCACACGGCCGAGGAACGGATCGCCGATATAGGTGATGTCGCCGATCTGCGTATTGTAGCCGGGAGCGATGATGCCGGTGTTGTCGCTGAACCGGGTGGCATTGCCGTTGATCATCGACAGCAGGCCGCCGGCATTGTTGAACTCCAGCGGTCCACCCAGCGCCCCGCCTGCGATCCGCGCAATTCCCGTGACGCAGACGCCGGCCAAGCCATTCGCCGAGCAGTCGAGGTTGTTGTTGCCACCGAAATTCGACAGGTTGTCGAAAGTCGAACTGTTGACGC
>CAMFLN010000527.1 GCA_945957305.1 uncultured Planctomycetaceae bacterium
GATTTGCCGTTCTCGGTGTCGCCGGTCGTGGCCGGCCTGTCGATCGTGTTGATCTTCGGCCTGCAAGGTTACTTGGGGCCGTGGTTGCGCGAGCACAACATCAAGATCATCTTCGCCTGGCCGGGACTGATTTTGGCGACGACGTTCGTCACGCTCCCTTTTGTGGCACGCGAATTGATTCCCGTCATGGAAGCCATAGGCGCCGACGAAGAGGTCGCCGCCGTCAGTCTAGGCGCCAGCCCCTGGCAAACTTTCTGGTATATCACGATCCCCAATATCAAGTGGGGGTTGCTCTACGGCGTCATTCTCTGCAACGCGCGGGCTATGGGAGAGTTCGGCGCCGTTTACGTCGTCTCGGGACACATTGCCGGGCGCACCGACACGATGCCGCTGCGCGTCGAAAAACTGTTCCAGGAATACAACACGCCGGCGTCGTTCTCCGTGGCCTCGCTGTTGACGATGCTGGCGCTTGTGTCGCTCGTGGCCAAGGTGGCGCTCGAGCGCAAAACCCGCGCTCAGCTGCGCGAGGCAACGGCCCCGCCTGAAGTGAACGAGGAAGCCGGCGGGGCCGCAACGGTGGCGCCGGCAACGCGGGCGCCCACGATCGTCAAGTCGTCGGTCCCCGCGAGTCACATGGTCGAAATCTCGCGGCGGCGTCCGTCGGCCGCGGCATTATTGGCGGCCCATCCAACCGCAGGAAGCCAGCGATGAGCATTCGAGTCGATAATGTGAACAAGCGCTTCGGCGACTTCCAGGCGCTGGACTCGGTCAGTGTCGAAGCCGAAGGGGGCTCGCTCTTGGCCTTGCTCGGTCCGTCGGGATCGGGGAAGACGACCTTGCTCCGCGTTATTGCGGGCCTGGAGACGGCCGACTCGGGGGCGATCTATTACGAGGACGACGACGTTACTCGCCAGTCGGCGCGCGAGCGGAACATCGGCTTCGTGTTTCAGCACTACGCCCTGTTCCGCCATATGACGGTGTTCGACAACGTCGCCTTTGGACTCAAGGTGCGCGGCTGGTCGAAGCAGAAAGCACGTGACCGCGTGCGCGAGCTGCTGTCGTTGGTACGGCTCGACGCTCTGGAGAACCGCTTCCCTTCGCAGCTTTCCGGCGGTCAGCGTCAGCGCGTGGCACTGGTGCGGGCCTTGGCCATTGAACCCAAGGTTCTGTTGCTCGACGAGCCGTTTGGCGCACTCGACGCGAAGGTGCGGCAAGAATTGCGGCAATGGCTCCGCCGGCTGCACGACGAAATCCGCGTGACCAGCATCTTCGTGACCCATGACCAGGAAGAAGCCTTCGAAGTGGCCGACAAAGTCGTGGTGATGCACGCCGGCCGCGTCGAGCAGGATGGCACGCCCCAAGAGGTCTTCGAGCACCCGGCCAATGCGTTTGTCATGGACTTCCTGGGCAATGTCAACGTGTTTCATGGCCGCCTACAAAGTGGCCGCGCGCATGCGGGCGGGCTGGAGTTGGAGTACCCCGACTATCCGCATGACAAAGCGATGCCGGCCACGCTGTATGTGCGGCCGCACGAGTTGGATCTCAATCGCACGTCCGAGGGCCCCAGCAGTTTGCGCGTGCGCGTCGACCGCGTGAATGCCGCCGGCAGCATCGCCAAGGTGTTCGTGTATTCGGACGAATTTGGTGTCGGGATGCACGTGGAATTGAGTGCCGAGCGTTTCGCCGAGTTGCACGTGCAGCCCGGCGAATCCTTGTTTGTTTCGCCGCGTCGGGTCCGGGTGTTCGTGCCCGAGGCAGCGGATGTGCCGGAGTATGTGATCTGAGTGAGCCCAGGTTCGTGGATGAGTGTCGAGGTTGGAAATGAATCGAGTTTCGCGTTTTGACCGGCGGAAACTACTTGCCGAAACGTCGGCCACGCGGGCGTCAGGAGTTGTGGGGATGGACAATCAGCAAAACGTCGCGACGGGAACCATTGCCGTGAATGCCGAATCGCGCCTGGATCAGGCCCTGTCACAAGTGCGGCAGGCCCTTACCGGCCTGCAGTACGGGCAGATCGCCATCACGGTTCAGGATGGTGTCGTCATCCAGATCGAACGCATCGAGCGCGTGCGCTTGGTGCGCGGCCAGAAGTAACTGCACAGAAGTAATTGCACAGTGTCAGTCTGCATTGCGTCAGGCTTGCACTGCCTAGTGTCAGACCGATCCCAGATCAGTGCCACCAGCCAGGCAGAGGCAGGACAACATGTATCGCGAACGCTGTAGACCGCAACTCCTCGTCAGCCCGTTCCAACAAAACAACAGCCGCACGATAGAGGAATGCGATCCATGGTCCGCACCAACGAAGAATTCTCCGTCCCTAGTGATCTCGATTTGCAGCAGCGCGTGAGGGCTTTTCTCGACGGTCACAACGTTCCGGCGTTGCGACGCGTCGCCGTTCAGGCCCGCGGGGGAACCATCACGTTGCACGGTAAGGTATCGAGCTTTTACGAGAAGCAATTGTCGCAGCAGTGCTCACGGCGCGTACTAGGCGTTCGCCAGGTGATTGACGAAATTGTCGTCAAAGGGCTGCGTTCAACTGAGTCTGGCGAATGAATTTGGAAGATCGCTGAACGTCGACATCAAATCACTCTCTACGGGGTCTTGCGAATATGAACTGCTTACTCCAGAAAACTTTGTCTGCTTCACTGGTCGGTCTGGCGCTGTCTGTCCTCATTGGATGCGGGCAGTCCGGCCCCGAGCGTCTGACGGTCTATCCCGTGCAGGGCAAGCTCGAAGTCAATGGCAAACCTGCCGCGGGCGCGGTGGTTGTTCTGCATCCCAAGGGAGACGCGTCAAAGCCAGGCGCGCGGGCCGAGGTGCAAGCGGACGGCACATTCACCGCGGGAACGTACACGGCCAACGACGGCGCCCCCGAAGGGGATTACATCCTGACCGTGGAGTGGTTCAAACCCGTGCTCAAACATGATGAATACGTCACCGGTCCCAACCTGGTGCCGGCCAAATATAGCAAGCCGGACTCGTCGCAGCTCGAAGTGCACGTGGCGGCGCAGCCGAATCAACTGGCTCCCATCAAGCTGAAGCGTTAAACGCCTGATGGCACAGGGCGAAACACGAGAGATTTTTCATCGACAAGGGAGAACGATAATCATGGCACTCAGAACACGTCATCGATCGCAGGGATTCACGCTCGTCGAGTTGCTGGTCGTGATCGCGATCATCGGCATCCTGATCGGACTTTTGCTGCCGGCTGTGCAAGCGGCGCGCGAGGCGGCTCGCCGCACGCAGTGCACTAACAATTTGAAGCAACTCGGCCTGGCGATCACCAACTTCCACGATACCAAGGGCTACTTGCCGACGGCGATTCGCCCCCCCGCATCCGCGCGTGTGGCCATGTTCACGGTGGTCCTGCCCTACATGGAAGGGGGAGCGCTGGTGAATAGCTACAACACGACGTTGAACTGGGACGATCAAAGCACGCCCAGCCCGAACAACAACTTGTTTATCTCCTCGCAGATCATGCCGAACTTCAACTGCCCCTCAACCGGCGCGGAAATCGATCGCTGGGACTCGGATCCGCAGGCGTCGTCGTTGTCGACCGGTTACGGCACGGGCTCGCCGACGCAGGTTCATGTCGCTGTGGCCGACTACGGCGCGACAACCGGAGTGGCCAATCAATTGGCGAGCCCCCCCTCGGGCGCGCCCCTGGCGCAGTATGCCGGTCCCGGCATGATGCCCCAGGTCGACCCCACGTTGACGACGATTCCCCCCAGCAACGGTCAGCAAAAGACCTCGCCCCGGCTGTCGGACGTTTCTGACGGTCTGTCGAATACGATTGCCTTGGCCGAATCGGCTGGCCGTCCTTTCGTCTATCGCAAGTCGGGCGGCCTGATCAATGCCTGTCTCTTATACACATCTCCGAGCCCACGAGACGTAGAGGAATCTC
>CAMFLN010000528.1 GCA_945957305.1 uncultured Planctomycetaceae bacterium
TCTACACTTATGCGATCGTCGGCAGCGTCAGATGTGTATAAGAGACAGCCCCTAGTGGATCCATTACTTTTGACGAGCGCCAGAGGAACGAAAGGGATTTGCCCAAAGCGAGGCACCGCACAATAGGCGTGCACCTCGGACCTGCGAATCTCCTACGGTCATCTGCCCCTGCCCATCGGCGATTTTGCCATGTTACAATGTCCGCGGTTGGGGGACCTTGTAAGTTGTCGCGGCAATCGAATCGACCTGCGTGCACCAGTTCTATTGGGCGAGGAAATTACCATGGGGCGTCGTTTCTTCTGGCTGCTGTTGGGTATTCTGCAACTTGAACTCGGTGCACTCGCTGCGGCCGAATACGAGTTGCATCGCTTCAAGCCCATTCCGTTGACCGACGTTTATTATTCCGAAGGCGCGAGCGCCGGCGACATCAACGGCGATGGCATCATGGATGCCGTCTATGGCCCCTACTGGTTCGCCGGTCCCGACTTTCAGCAGAAACACGAGATCTACCCTCCCAAGCCGCAGCCGACGGAACGCTACGCCGATCATTTCTTCGCCTGGGTTCATGACTTCAATGGCGACAAGCATCCGGACATCTTCGTGGTCGGCTTTCCCGGCACGCCCGCATTTGTTTACGAGAATCCAGGACCTGGCGGACTCGACAAACATTGGACCAAGCATCGCGTCTTCGATTCCGTGGCCAACGAGTCGCCGCAGTTGATCAATATCGTGGGGGATGAGCGGCCCGAGCTCGTGTGCACCCACAACGGCTACTACGGCTATGCCACGATCGATTGGGACAAACCGTTTGAGCCCTGGACATTTCACAACGTTTCGGAACCGACAGCGCCGAAGCCCTTCGGACACGGCCTGGGCGTGGGGGACATCAATGGCGATGGCCGGCTGGACATTATTTCCAAGGATGGCTGGTACGCGCAGCCCGCTTCATTAGGGAACGACGAGCAATGGGACTTTCACGCGGCCCCCTTCGCGGGCCCCGGCGGCGCCGAAATGTACGCCTACGACGTCGATGGCGATGGCGATAACGACGTGATTACCAGCATCGCGGCCCACGAGTTCGGACTCGGCTGGTTCGAGCAGCGGCGTCAGGGAGACCGGATCGAGTTCACGCCGCACACGATCATGGGGCGCGAGCCGGGCGAAAACCGTTACGGCCTGGTCTTCAGCGAATTGCACTCAGTCAACCTGGCGGATATCGACGGCGACGGCCTGAAAGACATCGTCACTGGCAAGACCTATTGGTCTCACCATAAACAAAGCCCACAGTGGGACGCCGGCGCCGTCGTCTATTGGTTCAAGCTGGCGCGCACCAACGACGGCGTCGACTGGATTCCCTACCGCGCAGCGGACGACACCGGCATCGGCCGGCAAGTCACCGTCACGGACGTCAACGGCGACAAGCTGCGCGTCATCGTCGTCGGAGGCATGAAAGGGGGCCTTGTCCTCTTGCATGAGCGCGTGCCGGTCAGCCGCGAACAGTGGCAACAAGCGCAGCCAAAGCCCGTGACCGGCGGCGAAAAGCAAGCGGCTGGGTCGTAGTCCGGCGTCCACCGCTGGCGATGAAAAACAAGCTTGCAGCGGAATCCGTACTTTGTTGCGCAGGTTCAATCCAGAATCTTCGAATTCGATACCGAATTGCCGAATGTATCGAACCTGTTAAAAGTCCACACCACGCGTTTCGTCTTGGGCTCAATCTCCACGAGCAAGGGTTGATCTGGCCCCGCGTGGCAATTGCCAATCACATAATTGCCGCTGGGCAGCACCTCGATCGTCGTGACCCAGGCCAGCGTGATGCCCGGCAGGTCGTTCTGCTGGATTTGCCAGACAATTTCTTTTTCCGGTGTCACTTCCAACACACCGTGGCCATTGCCTGTGCTGATCAGCGTTTTGCCGTTATCCAGGCGCAAGGCGGCGAAGCATTTATTGCCGAAGGCCTCGGGCCCGTGCCCCGGCTTAGGCTCTTTGCCAAACAATGGCACCGTGTATTCCCACACGACCTTTCCTTGCGCATCGTACTCGCGCACCACACCGTCCCCTTCATGACACACCAGGTAATTCCCGCTTGCCAATTGGCGAGCCAAGCGCGTATCGGTGTGCGGATGTGGATGATCAACGCTTAGCTTGAGTTGTCGCAGCAGCCGCCCCGCACGATCGATTTCGATGATCCGTCCCGGCCCACTCTCGGCAATCATGACCTTGCCGTCAGCCAGCGGCTGAAACGCGTGGACCTCGACTGCTTGGCCGGCGTTGCCGTTGCTTTTTGCGGCGTCGTACGTCCATACCACTTGCTTCGTGTCGCGGTCAATCTCGACGACCCTGTTGCTCCCCTGCTGCACCATGAAGTTGCCGCTTGCCAGCACATGCAGGTCGTGAATCCCTTCCCAGGGCATTTGCCATTCGATTTTTCCATCACGACCGACAACGGCCAGCTTCCCGTTGCCTTGCGTGACCAACCGGTGCTGGGCCTGCACCGTCGAGGCCAGCTGCATGAGCGCCAGCACAGCAAAAACGCATCCTCGCAATTTCATGACAACCCCTCGAAAAACCGGCAGTGATCTTCTGACATCGTGGCCGTTGTGTCGTCGTGGTTTACTTTCTAAAAATTAGTCTCACCACCACGACACAACGGCCAAGACGGGGAAAATGGAACCTTCCGTAGATTGAGGCACCATTCTACCGGCCCAGGAACCACCGCCCAATGTACGGGCTGATCGCCACCAGCGACCGTTCGCGGACCGCAACTATCGACGGCGCCAAGAGTTCGAAATCGGGCCTCCTTTCCTGTATACTGGAACGGTTCGGCGATACCCTGCCTGCATTTTCCCTCCGGCACGCGTCAGCTCTCGTCCGTATGAGTTTTCAAACTTCATTGCTTAGACGATTTGCCTCGTCCTGCGGCTCTTGCCTTCTCGTCGTCGCGGTGTGCGCCACCATCATGCCGCGCGCGGTGTTTGCTGCTGACGAGAAGTCGCCGGCGGACGGAATCAACTTCGCCCGCGATGTACAACAACTTCTCGCCCAGCGCTGCTTTCGCTGTCACGGCCCGGACGAAGCCAAAGGGGGACTTCGCCTGAACAGCCGCGAGGGAATCCTCGCCGAGACAGAATCAGGCGCCCGGGCTGTCGTGCCGGGCGAGCCGGACAACAGTGTGCTCCTTGAGCGCGTCGGCTCGGACGACGACAGCATGCGGATGCCGCCCGAGGGGAAGCCGCTTACCGCTCAGCAGGTCGCTACGCTCCGCCGCTGGATTGCCGACGGCGCCGTCTGGCAAAATCACTGGGCTTTCGAGCCAGTGCGTCGACCGCCGCTGCCGGAAGTCAACGATGCGAGCTGGGCCCGAAACCCGATCGATCGTTTCATCTTCAGCAAGCTAACCGATCAAGGGCTTACACCCGCGCCGCCGGCCGAGAAGGTTTCGTTGTTGCGCCGCGTCACCTACGACCTGACCGGTTTGCCCCCGACGCCTGAGGAGGCCGACGCCTTCCTGGCCGACAATTCGCCGGACGCCTATGAAAAAGTTGTCGATCGCCTGGTCGCCTCGCCACGTTATGGCGAACGCTGGGCCAGACATTGGCTCGACCTGGTGCGCTACGCCGACACCAACAGTTTCGAACGAGATGGTGTCAAACCCAACGCCTGGAAATTTCGCGACTACGTGATCCGTTCGCTCAACGACGACAAGCCCTACGATCAATTCGTGCGCGAGCAAATTGCCGGCGACGAGCTGGCCGAGGTCACGCACGAGACGCTCTCAGCCACTGGCTTCTACCGTCTCGGCCTGTGGGACGACGAGCCGGCCGATCCTTTGCAAGCGCGTTACGACGAACTCGACGACATCGCCGGCACCACGCACACGCAGCGAGACCTCACGGGCCGCTGGT
>CAMFLN010000529.1 GCA_945957305.1 uncultured Planctomycetaceae bacterium
GCCGCGGGGGCTTCGGGCGCCTGGGCCGGCAGCTTTTCGGCTAATTCCTGGGGCAAGGTGCCCGTGTCTGCCAGCAAGTAGCCTGCCCAAAAGAACGGATGTTCCCCGAGCGGGGCCTCCTCGCGCGCCGTCAAGCGCAGACGCGGCTCGCCCGCGGGATTCAAGGGATTGGCCGACACCAAAAGCAGGCTGCGTTGCCAGGCGTCCGCCGCCGAAGCGTGCGGCAGCTCCTGGACAAATTCGCGCACCAATTCGATGCTCGTTTGCCCACCCGTGCGCCAACGGCTCAACAGAACGGTCCGGGCGCCGTTGGCCATCAGGGCACAGACCGACAAAAAGACCTCGTTACCCGGTTCACTGGCGGATTTCTTGAGCGCTCGTTCGGCCGCGGTATGAAACGACGGCAGCACGATGAAATCAGGACCGCCCCAGGGCAATGTGAACCAACTGCCCAAAGCGCCCGTGTTCTTCTGGTCGTGGGGCAGAAGCGCCAACTCGTACGGATCATCCTCGGCAAGCGGGATCTCGTTGAGCACGATCAGCCCATCGAACAGGGTTGTGTAGGCCGACACATCATGCGGCAAGGGAGAACGAAGCGCGACTGCGCCGGGGAGCGCTTTGCCGATTTCTTCGAAGGCAGCCTCGCTTTGTGCGGCGTCTCCGCCCGCCATCAGCTTGCCGACGACAACGGCCGTATTTCCCCCGGCCCTGCGCGGGCGAGGATCGCCCACCGCCAACGAAACGAGGGGCGCATAACGAATTTGCACCCGGTTGATCAGTGGCACCTGCTCGTCGCCATCCGTGACCGGGAGCGCTTCAAACGGGAGGTACCACAGCGCCCCGTCAGGAACAATGACCAGTTCGCTGAAGCTCTTGAAATCAGCGCGCGACTCCTTCGTGAGCGCCTCGAAAATCTGCTTGGCCGATTCCTTCCAACTCGCCGAGTTCAAGTCCTTGAGCGTCATCTGGCGATTGGCTTCGACACTGCCCAGGCTCTGCAACAGCTTCATCACTGGCTTGAGCAGCTGTTCGTGCTTGGGCACCTTCCAATAGCCGTACTTGTCGCGCGTCATGAGAATGGCGTACGACTGCCGCGGCGTGGAGAAAAAACTTAAGATCGCCTGCCCTTCACGCAGCGCGGCTTTGATCTCCTTGGTCGTGCGAAACGGCGGAAAGGCGATCGAGCAGGGCTCGCGCCGCACGGCGATCTGCCGCAGCAGCAGCTCTTGCTCGTCACTGATCGCCGTCAGCTTTGCCAGCTTGTCCGCCTGAGCGCGCCCCGCGGTCGCATCTTCAGGCACCAAGGGCAACTGCTTCAATTCCTCGTGCAACTTCTCCGCTTGCTGATGCAATTTGTCATATTGTGCATAGCGGGTGAGCAGGTCTTGCCGTTCGAGTCGCGCCTCGGCGTTCAGATTGTCGTCCGGGCCTTCGAGCAACCAGCGCAGATTGTGTAGCCGCCCGCCGAAATCCAACGTGCTCAAAAAGCGATGCCGTCGAGCCAGGTCGCTGATTTCGAGCACGCGTTCATGATCCTTGCGATCGACAGCCACTTCAAACCAGTGTTCATACGCCAGGTCATGTTGATTCATCATGACCGACAGCGCTTCGAGCGGGTCCGCAGCCCAATCGGTCGCCGTCGGATCGCGCAGCACTTCCCCGTACAGGTCCATCGCCACGCGAGGGCTGTAGGTGCCGTTCACATACAGCGTGTCAGCCAGCGCAATGTGAAACAGCTTTAGCGAGCCGTTCTTTTGAAACGACATCGCCTGAGCGAGTTTCTGATCCCCCAGCGTGACGTTCCCCTGCTGATAAGCGGCCAGGGCCGTGGTGAAGTTCAACCGGGCTCCGATCTTGGCCTGCGCCATACCGCGTCGGCCGATCGACGAGGCGGCGGAGTTCAGCAAGTTCATCGCGGTCTGCGGTTCGCCCAGCACGCAGTAGTTCTCCGCTGCCAAGACCTGGGCTGAGACGTTCAAATAGCGCAGGTCGTTGGCCTTGGCCCACACCGTCACCGCAGTCAGCGGAGGAAACACCCCCGGTTTGTTCGCCATGAGATGGGTCAGCTGGCCGTAGCGGATCGATTCTTCGACGACGATCGGATCGCCGAACATGCCGGCCGAATAGCTCGCCTCGGCAAAATAGTTCGTCGCCGAGTTGTAGTCCCCCGCCAGCAGTGCCAGGCGTCCCAATTCCAGGAAAGCGACTCCGGTCAGTGGATGGTCGTATTCGCCAGCCGCCAGCACGGCACGTTCGAGTGTGGCCTTAGCCTGCACGTCCTTGCCGCCGCAGGCATAAGCGATACCCAGTTGCAAATCGATCCAACATTCGGACCAATGGCTGGGCGGGCCCGGGCGGCGAGCCAAGGCCGTGATCAAATCATTGGTCAGCTGATCCTGAGCGCATGCCGGGCCCATCAATTCGCGACGGCGGCGCATGGCCAATGTCGTGCAGCGGATGATCTCCTGCACGTGGACGGAATACTCGATCGGCGACGAGACGGCCGTGGTGCCTCCATTCGCAGCCGCCTGGCCGACCAGTTGCTGCGACGACATCACCATCTGCCCCTGCATGATGGGCGTGGTGTCCGGAAAGTGACCAACGACCAGATTGCGCGCACTGCGCCCCCACGGGACCAGCCGGTACTCGTTGGCATTGGCCGGCCGGATGCCCTGCGCGAAACGGACCTGGATCATCCAGTTGTTGAACGCGTTGAACAGGTTCAGCGCGGCGGTGTATTGCAACAGGGCCTGCTGATGTTGCCCTACCTGGTAATACGACTCTCCCAGCATGGTGAAAGAGCAGATCGAATCGATCCACCGGTTGGTGCCCGCTTTGATGCCGCCGCGGGCTTCGTCCTGAAAGTCCTTGAGCGCGTCGCGGAAGTCGCCGTCGTAATAGGCGGGGAGCGCGGCGTAGTAACCCCCTGAGGGGATCGACATGCCCAACTGAGCCTGGGCGGGCGTTGGCGCTCCGGCGATTGCCGTCAAAGCTGCCGCCCCTGCTAGCAACACGCGCAGTGCGATTCGCGCGGGCCAGCGGCCATGCAGAAGGTCTGCCACGATGTTTTCCTCCTCTGCGAACGTCAGTTACCACAGGTGACCACCGGGGTCGCCTGGTTCACAGACGTTGGGCCTGCCGTCCACGCAGGCATGCAGGCCACGCGAAAGGGAAGTGAGTAGCGGGCCTGCTACCAAGTTCCAGCATACAAGCCGCCTAGCCTGCTGGCAAAAAAGCCGGGGGGCGTGATGCTGTCTGACATGCCAGCACTGCCGGGCGACCTAAAAGTTCCCCGATCGGCAGATTCTCGCAAATCGGCCGAAAGTCCTCACTGTCGGCGGACGATAAACGAGGGTAGCAATTTTGCCGGTTATACCGGTTACGACAATCATTCAGAGCGATGGTCGTTTTCGCTGACCAGAGACAAGGAACTGCGATGGCCCGGTCTAGCCTCTCCTCCGCCAAAACCTGCTGTTACGGCGTTGCGCTGTTCGCGACGACGGTGTTCAGCCTGGGATGTCAGAGTGACTATGCAGGTCAGACCTTGCCCAGTCCGTACTGGCAAGCGGATGACATTCAATACTTTCCGCCGGGACCGGAATTCAAACTGTCGCGTGAAGCGGCAGCGATGAAAGCCTACGGCACCGGCCGTGCGTCGCGCCCCGCCGTAGGGCCGCTTGGACCCGCAGAAGGTCCTGCGCCTAGCGGGGAGCTAAACGGCGCCGCCCCAGGTGTGGGCGTACCTCCGCCGCCGGGACCTGTGCCGCCACCGCCGGGACCTGCCGGTCCGGTCGATGTGGCGCCCGACGCTGGTGCGATGCCGCCCGCCGAAGAGCCGGCCGACGATCCGTTCAATCCGTAAAGCGAGTTGAGTCCAGGGTTGCTGCAAGCGGCTCGCGGC
>CAMFLN010000530.1 GCA_945957305.1 uncultured Planctomycetaceae bacterium
GTCGACTTCCGCAATACGATCGTCATCATGACGACCAATGCGGGGGCCGAGGCCATCAAGAACGAATCGTCCTTTGGTTTCCAATCGCCGGACGACGACTCGACGTACGAGAGCATGAAGAGCCGCGTTAACGAGCGGATCGAAAAGGTGTTCCGTCCGGAATTCCTCAACCGCGTCGACGACGTGATCATCTTCCGCCACTTGGAGGTCAGCGACCTGAAGGAAGTCGTGGAGCTCGAGCTGAGCAAGGTTCGCGAACGCCTGCTGGAGCGCGGATTGAAGCTGATCCTGTCGGATGAGGCCAAGACCTTCCTGATCAAGAAGGGCTCGAACACCGATTTCGGCGCCCGGCCTTTGCGTCGTGCGATCGAAAACTACGTCGAGGATCCGCTGTCCGAGGAACTGCTCAAGGGCGAGTTCCAGGGCAAGGATACGATTACCGTCGACGTGAAGAGCGTCGGCGAGTCAAAGCAGCTGATCTTCGAGGGCTCGACGTCCGAACCGGAAACGGTCGGCGCCGGCGGCAGCACGCCGAAGGCGTAACGTTGTTATCTGACAGAGCGTTTTGAGACGCCCCCTGAGAACTGAATTCTCAGGGGGCGTTTTTTTGCGGCTACTGTTTGCCGCGAAGACCTGTTTCGGCTTCCTGGCGAGCTCGCCCCACTCTCGCGCGAGCGACGGTCGCTGCTCAGAATTGGGTTCACTGCAGGATTCACTCATCAAACGGCAGTACATTTAGAAATCGCAAGCTTTGGATCATGTTTTTGCCCCAAGCGCTCAGATCTTCGCACATTTTCTTTTGACATGACCGTTTTTCATTGACGATCGTCGGCAACTCATTTAGTATCGCCCCGCTTGCCCCTCTTTCATGGCGGCACGACTCTCTCCTGGGCGAAAGCTAACGACCCCTCTTTCATACGCGGTTATTGTCCGCGCGTCGTAGCGTTTCCATTCTGCTGTTCCGCCCGCCGCTTGCTTGTTATTTGCCCTCCGCGCGCGGGAATCCACCTACTTGCAGGAGTGTAACTATGCGTCGTTCTCTGATGGCAATCATGGTTCTCGTGGGAATTTTTTCTCCGCGGTTTGCGTTGGCGAATTCGATCGGTTTGAACTTCACCGGCGATCGTTTCGGCGGCGGACCCTATCCAATCTTGCCCGGTGAAACCGCCGGCATCGTGCCTCAAGCGAATTGGAACAACACCAACCCGGTCGCCAACGGCAGCACTGCGGACGTGGTCAGCCCGGTCGCGGGTACTCTGGTTGACAATACTGGGGCGGCCACTGGCGTAACGCTGCAGTGGCTCAACGCGAATGCCACGATCAATACCAATGGCGGAACTACGACGCCTAACGAACGACTCTTCCGCGGCGCAGTTGAGGGGTCGTTTTTCGCAGAGCCCTCGGCACAGCTGCAGGTCGTAGTTTCGAACATCCCCTATGCGCATTACGACGTCATCGCATACGTCGTTGGCTTCGGATTTACCGCAGATAGCAGTGTGCGACTTGGCAGCCAGGAATTCTTCTACAACCAATCGAGCAATTTCACGACGGACGGGTTTATCAAAGCCACCGCGACGACCCATGACACGCGGACCTTGGCCACCTATGCCGAATTCGACAATCTGACGGGCACGTCATTCACGCTTGATCTGATTCATCAGGGAGGCAATCGTCCGGCCATCGATGGTTTTCAAATCGTGGCCGTGCCGGAGCCAGGGAGCGCCCTGCTGGCCGCCGTGGGATCTTTCATAGCGGCGGTTCTACTGGGGACCCGTAGGGCAAGTCGGCGTCAATTAGGCTGAATGGCAGATTTGTAATGATCGAAAGTCAAACGTTGTAATTGCGCGCTCGGAAAACCCTCGGCTGTCCGAGTGAGAATAAGCCGCTCTGATAATGCCGGGCGACTGGCAACTCTGGCGTTTGCCGGGTAAAAAGAGACATCTGCACTACTGCGGCCATTGCGTTCTTTGCAGCGCCGAAGCCCTTGGGCTCGCGCAAGCTGGGATCAATGGCCTGAGGGATTCCTGGATTTAGCGCTGCAAGCGTCCCAGGCACAGCCCGACCCCCGCCGCATCTTCTACTGCCCCCAGGTGTTTGCTTGACCAAGCCCATTCGCAAGTTGTTGGTGGCCAACCGTGGTGAAATCGCGATCCGTGTGTTCCGCGCGGCCCACGAGCTCGGCATCCGCACGGTCGCGATTTACTCGCATGAAGACCGTTTTGCCCTCCATCGCTTAAAGGCCGACGAAGCGTATTCGATTGGCAAGCCGGGAGAGCCGCTCAGGTCATACCTGGACATCGATGGCATCGTCGATATCGCCGTGCGACATGAAGTGGACGCAATCCACCCCGGCTACGGCTTCCTGGCGGAAAATCCCGGCTTACCGCGAGCCGCCAACAAGGCGGGCATCGTCGTGTGCGGTCCACCGCCGACGGTGCTCGAACAGCTCGGTGACAAAGTCACAGCCCGCGGCATCGCCGCGGGCGTGGGCGTGCCAGTCCTCGCCGGCAGCGACAAGCCGCTGGCCAACATCGAAGAAGCGCAGCGGCTGGCCGAAAAGCTCGGCTACCCAGTGATGCTGAAGGCAGCCAAAGGCGGGGGCGGCCGCGGCATGCGTGTCGTCACTACGGCGGATGAGCTTCCCGGCTCGTTGGCGCAAGCGCAACGCGAGGCGCTGTCGGCCTTCGGCAGCGACGAGGTCTTTCTCGAAAAGTTCATTCCGCGTCCCCGCCATATCGAAGTGCAACTGCTGGGCGATCAGCACGGCAACCTGGTGCACCTGTACGAGCGCGACTGCTCGTTGCAGCGGCGACATCAAAAAGTGGTGGAAATCGCGCCAGCCCTGAAGCTCGATCGCAAGATTCGTGACGCGATCTGCCAATCGGCACTCGATATCGGCCGGGCGGTCAACTACCAAAATGCCGGCACCGTCGAGTTCCTGCTCGATACCGATACTGGCAAGTATTATTTCATCGAGGTCAATCCGCGCATCCAGGTCGAGCACACCGTGACCGAGGTGGTGACGGGCGTCGACATTGTGCAGTGCCAAATCCTCGTGGCGCAAGGCAAACGGCTCGACGAGCCTGAAATCGATCTCGGGTCGCAGGCGTCAATCAGCACACGCGGTTATGCCATTCAATGCCGCGTGACGACCGAAGACCCGGAAAACCGCTTCCTGCCTGACTACGGGCGGATCACCGGCTATCGCTCCGCAGGTGGCACCGGAGTCCGCCTCGACGGCGGCACCGCGTTCTCGGGCGCGATCGTGACACCGTTCTACGATTCGCTGTTGGTCAAGGTGACTGCCTGGGCACGGCAGTTTCCGGATGCCGCGCGGCGCATGGAGCGCTGCCTGCAGGAATTCCGCATCCGCGGCGTGAAGACCAACTTGCCGTTTTTGATCAATCTCGTCACGCACCCCGATTTTCTTGCTGGCGGCTACACGACCCGGTTCCTCGACGAGACCCCGTAACTCTTCCAGTTCACGGCGTCGCGCGATCGCGCGACGAAGCTCTTCAACTACCTGGGCGAAGTGATCGTCAATGGGCACTCGGCGGTGAAGAAGCGGCCGGAGAATGTTCGTCGTTCGCCAGCGCCGCTCCCCAAGTTCGATGCCGAACAGCCCATGCCCAAGGGAGCGCGCGACAAGTTCCTGGAGTTGGGGCCGGAAAAGTTCAGCCGGTGGATTCTCGACCAGAAGCAACTGCTACTGACCGACACCACGTTTCGCGATGCCCACCAATCGTTGCTGGCCACGCGTTTGCGCTCGCATGACATGCTGGCCATCGCCCAGGCGTATGCCCGGCTGGTACCCAACCTGTTTTCGATCGAAATGTGGGGAGGCGCCACCTTCGATACCGCCCTGCGCTTCCTGGGGGACTGTCCCTGGCAGCGGTTGGCC
>CAMFLN010000531.1 GCA_945957305.1 uncultured Planctomycetaceae bacterium
CGAATTGCACGCTGAATTTCTTCACGAACTGGCTGGCCTTCATCTTGTCCAGCATATTGAGGCGCTTGAAGACCCAATAGGTTTCGGGAATAAGCGACTCGCCGATATGAAAACGAGGGAACTTTTCTCGCTCGTACAACGTCACTTGCACACCGCGCTGGGCGAGGATCGTGGCAACGGTGGCGCCGGCAGGTCCCCCGCCGACGACGACGACATCAGTTGTTTGAGTTTCCATGTTTTTCCTCCCAAGTCTCGCTGAGGTTTAGCACCAGGTGCTGTCGACGTCTTCGTGCGGCAGACGAGCCGCTTGCAGCAATTCCACGAGCGCTTTTAGCTCTTTACGCGCGAGGTGTCCTAGTTGCCGTTCATGGCACTCGCGCAGCGGTTCGCGCAACTTCTCCAGCAGCTCGATCCCGGTCTCGGTAATGCCAACGCGAACCACGCGCCGGTTGTCCGCCGGGCGATCGCGCACGATCAACCGCCGCTGTTCCAGCTTGTCCAACATGCGCGTGATATCCGGAGCGCGACTGACCAGCCGCGCTGCCAGGTCCAAGGTGCGTAGCGGCTGCGGGTGATCGCGGCGCAACAAACGCAGCGCGTTGTATTGTTGCGGCGTCAGGTCATAGCCGGCGAACAGCTGATCTTCGAGTGCGCGCAATCGGTCGTACGTTCTCCACAGGCCCAGGAAGGCCTCTTGCTCCAGGCTGTCGAAGTGGCGGTTCCTCTTCATCGTTGTCATGCCTGCATGTTAATCAGTTGAACAACAGTCGTCCAGACAACTATTGTTCCCAAAATACGCCCGGGTTCCCCACAGTTCCGGCGGCCACTTCCCCTCGACAGAGCGGGTTTTAACGCCCCAGCCGCTGTGCTTACGCCAGCGTCGTATCGCCTGACGAGGGCGCGCGCCGAGCCCCCGGGCCAGCCGGGGTGGCGGGAAGTTCCCCGCCGCGACTGGCGCGCGCCATGTGGCGTCGCAGTTGGGTTGCCAGGACGCGAATGTGCGGCTCGCGCAGGATGGTCAGGTGATTGCCGGGAATCGTATGAGTCTGCACTTGCCCGGTAATGTGCTTTCGCCACCGGTCGACATCGACCGGCTGCTGGTGTCCGGCAAACTCGGCAGCTTGAAATAGGGAGACGTTTCCGGCATAGGGTCGCACACGGAAATTAACCCACGCGCGGCAGGTCGACTCGAAGACCTCGTACAGTCGTTGAATCTCCCAGCGGTCCGCCCCCGGATGCACGAGGCCGGCCGCTTCCACCTGTTGTGAGAAGATTGCCAGCCTGTCGCTGCGCGAGAGTCCGCGGACCTGCTCCGGCGGCAGCTGCGCGATTGACGGGAATAGCGCCAGCATCGCTGCGAATGTGTCATTGGCCTGCTCGCGCGAACCACTCGCAGCGGGCTGAGAGTCGATCACCATCACCAGCGGCACGCCCTGCCCCGCGGCGGCCAATTGCCGCGCCATCTCATAGGCCACCAAGCCTCCGAAGGACCAGCCCGCCAGAAAATAAGGGCCAGCAAACTGCGCGGCACGGATGGCTGCGATATAGTCGCTTGCCATTGCCTCGACCGTCTCATGCGTCGCTTCAAAGCGAGCAAGGCCCCGGGCCTCGAGGGCATACAAAGGCTGATCGGGCCCTAGACGATGGGCCAGCGCATAGTACGGGTACACACTGCCACTAGCCGGATGGATGCAGAACAAAGGCAGCTTCGTGCCTGCTCGCTGAATCGACACCAGCGGAGCCGCAGGAAAGTGCGCCGCATGCGCTCGAACCTCTTGAGCTATTTGCGCAATGGTCTTGCCGGTCACATCTCGCAACGGGGCCAGAACGCCATGAATTTCTGCAAAGCGCGAAAAGCACCGCGCGACCGCCGGCAGGCCCTGGCCGGCTTCGACCAGATCATCGTCGACGCCCAGGGGACTGACGCCTAAGGTTTCCTCGCAGGCTTCAGCCAGGGCCGCTTCCAGCGCATCCCGCGGCGCGACGTACGGCACCATCGAGCGGGCCTTGTCGCTCGCGGAAAACTGGCAATCCTCGATCATGCGCCGCAAATTGGCGAGAAACTCCGTGGCGACGCGCTCAATGGTCGCAGCGTGATGCCATGCCTGGCTGTACGACCATTCGAAGTGCAAGCACCCTTCGATGACGAAGCCGTTGATTTCCAACAGGTGCGCGCGTTGCTGGTCGGCGGCGCGGCTTGCTCCGACGGATTCGGCCGCTGCCTTGACTCTTCCGGCCCCTCCGGCCGTATAGTCGATCTTGCCGAGATAATTGAAGCTCACCTCGCTCGTGGGTAGCGCGGCCAACTGGCCGGCTATCTCGGCGTCAGTACAGAGGTAGCGGAGAATGCCGTAGCCGATTCCCTTGTGCGGAATTTTGGCGAGCTGCTGCTCGATGCAGGTGACTTCAACGCGCGGCGCCGATCCGTGGACCTGCAGGTTCACGGGAAACAATGACGTGAACCAACCGACGGTGCGCGACAGGTCGAAATCGTTGAACAAGTCCTCGCGGCCATGCCCTTCGAGGTGCACCAATACGGAGTCGTTTTTGGTCCAGCGGCACATTGCCTGGGCAAATGCGGTCAACAAAATAGCGTTGATCTGGGCTCGATAGGCACGCGGCACCTCTTGTAGCAAGGCCGCGGTTTCCATGCTGTCGAGCGTCACCGACACCGTGCGCACCGACGCGATCGTATTTCCGGGGCGCTTGAGCGACGCGTGGCTTGCCGCGTAACTAGCGGCATGACCGTTGTGCCCCACCGCGTGGCCATTACAAGACGAGCCATTGCCAGCGTGACCGTTTGTCGCGACGCATAAAGCGCTGGTTCCACTGCAACCTGCCATATCCACAGGCAGCGCTACATGCGTGTCGAGTGCCGTTGCTTGCCAGTACTCTATCTCGTTGCGCGCCATGTCGGTGCGGGCGTATTCGACCAGGCGGCGCGACCATTCCTGGTAAGAGGTCGTCTTCGCCCCGAGACACGGCGATTGACCACGGAGTATCTGCTGATAAACAAGGTTGAGGTCTTCTAGCAGAATGCGCCACGACACGCCGTCGATCGCCAGATGGTGTATGACGAACAACAACCGGCTCGAACGCTGCGGACCGAATGTGATCAGCAATACCCGCAGCAGTGGACCATCCGTCAGGTTGAGGCTGGCTTGCGCGGCGGCCGCGGTCGACTCGATGACATTAGTCTCGTCGGACGGCGAGACGCCGCCATAGTCGAGGTGTTCGAAGACTTGAGCGCAGCTTGACGCGGAATATGCCTGTTGCCAACCGTGCTCATCTTTCCAAAAGCGCAGGCGCAGCGCGTCATGATGTTCAATCAAGTAAGCCACGGCTTCTTGCAGCGCTGAACTTTCCAGAGGTTCAGCGACCTCGAGCATGACGGCCTGATTAAAATGTTCCGGCGCAAGCATGTCCTGCGCAAAAAACCAGCGTTGGATGGGGGTGAGGTCGACGCATCCGCTCGCCGGAGTGTGGTCGCTCGCGGCGAGTGTTACCGGCACGGCCACGGCCGCTTGCTCGGCCACGGTCTGGCATTCGAACAACTGCCGCGGCGCCAATCGCAGACCGGCGCGCCCCGCACGCGCAATCACTTGCATGATTTGCAGCGAGTCGCCCCCCAACTCAAAGAAATTATCGTGGATGCCGACGCGTTCCAGGCCAATGACCTCGGCCCAAATTGTGGCGAGAGTCTCTTCCGAAGTGCTGCGCGGGGCCACATAGTCGTGTGCAAGTGCCGGACGACGGCGCTCCACAGCGGGCAACGACTGGCGATCGATCTTGCCGTTGGCTGTCACCGGCAGGGCCGACAAAACGACGAACGCCGCGGGAATCATATACTCCGGCAGCCGCGCCTTCAGATGTTGGTGCAGTTCCGTCGTGGTA
>CAMFLN010000532.1 GCA_945957305.1 uncultured Planctomycetaceae bacterium
AAGTCTTGGCTTATAGCGACGGCACGAGCACCAAGATCGGGCAACCCACCGTGGCCGGCGTGAGCGTCGTGGCCGAAGTCGTGGGGGCTTCGCAAGGTCCCAAGCTGGTGGTGCAAAAGCACCGCCGCCGGAAGAATTCCCGCCGCAAGACGGGGCACCGCCAACTGCACACGACGGTTCGCGTCAGCAAGATCGTCGGGGCTTAGGGCGTTCACGCAGCACATTTCGCGCTAAGGCGAGCGGAATCTCGCTGCTGATGCCGCAAGGCAGGCGAAGGCCATACTCAGCTCAGTTCGAAGCAAACTCAAAAGCCGCTGTCTTCCCTCGGGGAAGGCGGCGGCTTTTTTCGTCGCTGCAGACGTCGGAATAACTTCCTGGCTTTCCCCGTTTCTCTAGACACTACCCAAAAGTGGTAATTTTTCTGCTCCATCCCCGCGGCATGCTAGCACATTCGACGAAAAACCTTGGTGCCACACGAGTTGCGATCTTTAATTTCGCAGATCCCTGCGTCATCCGCCGCACTTCTTGAACCCGCAAGGCGTTGCCGCTCAAGGCGTTAGTGGCATTGTTAGAATTTGATTGACAGCAGATTCAAAACGTGTAGACTTGGCTCCAGCACCTGATATTGTAGTCGATCTAATATTCGACTACTATATATAGGGCCCACGTCGCAAAGGTTAGTTAATTCAGGAAAATCAGGTAGTTGCTATCGGGAATGGTATCCCGGAGGCCGCCGCCTGCCGATTGTTCTATTGCAGTATATATCTGTATACTACTGGAAAGGATGCCCTCATGACCCAGCACGAGAGCACGGGAAACGTTCGGACGAAGCCGGTTGCCACGGTCGCCGCCGGTGCAGCCAGAAAGTCCGTTCGCCGCTTCCCGACCGGCTTGGTGGTTAATTCGGTTTTCTGCCCCGACAGCGCGGCCGATCCGTTCGAGACCGTCGAATGGGAAATCCGCACCGCGGCCATCAAGGGGGAGGACGGCGACGTCCTCTTCGAGCAGACCGATTGCGAAGTTCCCACGACCTGGAGCCAGCTGGCCACCAACGTCGTGTGCAGCAAGTATTTCTACGGCGAGGCGGGCACTCCGGAACGCGAGAACAGCGTCCGCCAGTTGATCCATCGCGTCAGCCGCACGATCGCTGATTGGGGCGAGAAGGATGGCTACTTCGCCACGCCGGCCGATTGCGAACGGTTCTACCGCGATCTCTCCTGGCTCTGCCTGCATCAGCACGGGGCCTTCAACTCGCCGGTCTGGTTCAACGTCGGGCTGTTTCACCAATACGGCGTGAAAGGCTCGCAATGCAACTGGCACTGGGACGTCGAGGTTCAGGACGTTCGCCGTCCGGAAAACCCGTACGAATATCCGCAGGGCTCGGCCTGCTTCATTCAGAGCGTCGACGACAGCATGGAAGACATCATGGAGCTCGCCCGCAGCGAGGCCATGTTGTTCAAGTTCGGCTCGGGCACGGGGACTGACCTGTCCACGCTCCGCTCGCACCGCGAGAAGCTCTCGGGCGGCGGCAAGCCCTCGGGGCCCCTCTCGTTCATGCGTGTGTTCGACCAGATTGCCGCGGTGGTCAAGAGCGGCGGCAAGACGCGCCGCGCGGCCAAGATGCAATCGCTCAAGGTCTGGCACCCCGACGTGATGGAATTCATCGAGTGCAAGGCCAAGGAAGAAAAGAAGGCCCGCATTCTGATCGAGAACGGCTACGAATCGAACTTCAACGGCGAAGCCTATAGCTCGATTCTTTTCCAGAACGCCAATCTCTCGGTCCGCGTCACCGACGATTTCATGCAGGCCGTCATCGAAGACAAGCCCTGGGCCACGCACTGGGTCACCGAGTCGAACCGCCCGGGCCCGTCGTGGCCGGCCCGCGATGTGATGGGCAAGATGGCCGAAGGGGCCTGGTACTGCGGCGATCCGGGCGTGCAATACGACACCACGATCAACCGCTGGAACACCTGCCCGAACTCGGGTCGCATCAACGCCTCGAACCCGTGCTCCGAGTACATGTTCCTCGACGACACGGCGTGCAATCTGGCCAGCATCAACTTGATGAAGTTCCGCCTGGCCGACGGCACGTTCGACATCGAACGCTTCCAAGCGGCGTGCCGGTTGTTCTTCATTGCTCAAGAAATCCTCGTCGATCATGCGAGCTATCCCACGGCTGACATCGCGCGGAACAGCCATATGTACCGCCCGCTGGGGTTGGGTTATTCGAACCTGGGCAGCCTGATCATGGCCAGCGGCCAGGCCTATGACTCGGCCGGTGCGTTGGGTCTGTGCGGTGCGATGACCGCGCTACTGCACGGCACGGCCAATTTGACCAGTGTCGAGTTGGCGGCCGCCGTGGGCCCGTTCGAAGACTACCCGCAGAATCGCGAGCCGATGCTGAATGTGATGCAAATGCATCGCGACGCGGTCGAGCAGATCGACGACGCCTGCCCGGCTTATCTCAAAGACGCCGCTCGCACGTTGTGGGACGACGTATTGACCAGTGGTCGGATGCACGGCTTCCGCAATGCCCAGGCCACGGTGCTGGCGCCGACCGGCACGATCAGCTTCTTGATGGACTGCGATACGACCGGCATCGAACCGGATATCGCGCTGGTGAAGTACAAGCAGCTGGCCGGCGGCGGCATGCTCAAGATTGTGAACCAGACGGTTCCCTTGGCGTTGCGGACGATCGGTTACGACGAACCGCAAATCGAGTCGATCGTGGCTTACATCGATCGCGAAGATACGATCGAAGGGGCCGCCGATCTGCGTGACGAGCATTTGCCGATCTTCGACTGTGCCTTCCAGCCGCGCAACGGCACACGTTCCATCTCGTGGCGTGCCCACGTGCGGATGATGGCCGCGGCCCAGCCGTTCCTGTCGGGTGCAATCAGCAAGACGGTGAATATGCCGCGCGACACCACGCCGGCCGACATTGCCGACGCCTATCTCGAAGGCTGGCGTTTGGGTCTGAAGGCCCTGGCCGTCTATCGCGACGGTTCGAAGGAGAGCCAGCCCCTGTCGACCAGCACCGAAGGGGGCCGTGCCGCCGACAAGCAAAAAGCCGCTCCGCGACGCGAACGTCTGCCCGACACGCGCCGCTCGGTCACGCACAAGTTCAGCGTCGCCGGACACGAAGGGTATATCACGGTCGGCCTGTATGACGACGGTCGGCCGGGCGAAATGTTCATCACCATGGCCAAGGAAGGAAGCACCGTCGGCGGTTTGATGGATTGCTTCGGCACGGCCGTCTCGATGAGCTTGCAGTACGGCGTGCCGCTCGAAGTGTATGTGAACAAGTTCTCGCATACCCGCTTCGAACCGATGGGGCACACGAAGAATCCCGATATTCGCATTGCCAAGAGCATCGTGGACTACATCTTCCGCTGGTTGGGGATTACGTTCCTGCCCGGTTATCGCGAGGCCAACTCGAACATGGCCGGTACGGCTCATGCCGAGGCCGGCCCTGCCACGGAGGACCCGACCGGCGAGATCAGGCCCGTCGCCAGGACGAGCGGCGGGCCAAGCGGTGGGGCAGGATCGCCCAAGGCCAGCGAGGCCAAGAAGTCCGGCGAAGAAAAAGCTGCTGCCAGCCGCTCGCTGGAAAAAGCGAATGGCCACGCGGCTGCCAAGCCACACGCCAATGGCAACGGCCATAGTAACGGCAATGGCCATGGAAACGGGCATGGCAATGGCCACGCACTCGAGGCCCGCACGTTGCTACTCGATCGCACCGAGATCGAGTTAGGCGGCAAGGTGCGTGTGCGCAGCGAGCAATTCGCCAGCTTCCAAGCCGATGCACCCAGTTGCGATAACTGTGGCGCCATCACCGTTCGCAATGGCAACTGCTATCTCTGTCACAATTGCGGTAACAGCATGGGCTGCTC
>CAMFLN010000533.1 GCA_945957305.1 uncultured Planctomycetaceae bacterium
GCCCAGTACCGCGGCAGGGTGCATCACAATGTGATCAGCCGCCAGCGCGATGAAAGCCGCATCGGCCCGCGCCTGGCTGGGGATGTACGCAACGGTGCGTTGTTCGCCGGCATTCAAGCTGGCCAGAAAGTTGCCGAGATTGATACTGTCCGTGGAAGAGCCGCCCGCGCTATCGATCCACAAACAGATAAAATTTGCCCCGTGATCAGCGATCTGGCTTTGCACCAGCGCCTGTACCTGTTCGGTGAGTTTCGCCGTAATGGGACCCTTGATGTCAATCCGCACCGTATGCCAATCACCTTCGACCAGGGGCTCTTCTTCCATCGACTCGCGCGGCAGCCCGAGCGCTTTGGCCACGTCGGCGCGATCGCTGGCCAGTGTCTTGATGAACCCCAGCTCCCAAGCTTTGGTGCCTGTGAAGAGGCCAGGCTGACCGGCGGGCTTGATGACCTTGGGCTTTTCAAAGGATTTTTGTTTGCGCAGTTCTTCGAGCCGCGAGGCGAGCGCGTATTCGCGGCTGACGTCGGTTTCGACCATCACCAGCTCGACCGCCGGATCGAGTAAAGCCAGGGCGACGTCGCTGGGAATGTTCATGCGCCGACTGGCGATGCCCACGTAGGCGTTGCGGATCGACGGCTCGAGCACGCGTTCGAATTCGCCCGCGTTCCCGAGCTCGGCCTCGGGATTCATGATGATTTCGTCGCAGGCCATCGCGACCAGGACGGCATGTCCGGTCACCGTTTTGGGAATCCACGCGACTGTGGTTGCGCCGTTGAGCGCCGGCCCCGAGAGGAAATTCGCCAGGTCATAGGCCTGGCCAAAGTTGGCCCGCCCCGGTTCGATTTCGAAAATGAGGACCGGCCATTCTCCCAGTCGCTTGGCGTCGCTGATCGCGGCTTCGACCACGCGACGGATGTGTTTATCCGCTTTGTCGGTGATCGGCATGGGAATGCGCACCAGCCGCCCCACGCGCTTTTCCGCAGGGGGTCGGGCGCCGTCGGCGTTGGGCGAAGGGGCCTCTTCGGCGGCTAGCCGGAATGCACCGCCAGACACCAAACCGCAGGCGAGAATCACCCGGGCAAGGAACACAAGCCGTCGAGTTTGCTCGACCGGCCGCGGAGAACTCCGTTCGATCGACCACGATTCCATGGCACGGCAGCGCCCAAAGTGTTATGTCAAAGTTACGTAAGTGTTTACGCACTTTGGCCTTTGGCAACGGTTGATTATAGGAGCGCCGCGAGTCGAGTCAATTCTGGACCGGCTAGGGCAACCCCACGCACGGCGCGAGTGGCGCCAGTAAATGTTTACGTGGTAAGACGATCCGCGCGCCCGCGTGGCGATGCGTCAGGCGTGCGTCCTGCGGAGTGCCCAGTAGCGGCGGCGAGAAATTGTCCTGGTAAGCTGCGCAAAGGATGCTGCGCGAGCGCCGGAACCCGCCTTGTCGAAACAGCCGGCGACAAAAGTCGGTTCGAGTGGGCCGCGCCGCAAGCAAGCGAACCGTCGCGCTACTTCTTCGTCGCAACAGGACGCGCGGCCGGCGCGGCGTTGCGTGCGTCGGCGGTGGGGGTTGCCGGAGGATCCTTGGGCAACGCTTCGGCTGGCGGTTCTTCGACAACGTGCTGCCAGCCCAAGGGAGCCATCGGGCGGCTGAAGAAATCCTTGATCTGATCAAACGCGCCATTCACCTTCGTCTTGTCGAAGGCGTAGACCTTGTACATGTTGGGGTTGGGATCGTACACGCGGATCGCCGCCGGGATCATGGTCTTGGCGTCGAGGATCACCTGCACGTGGTGAAAGTTCGCCGCGTCCTGTTGCCAGCGCGGCCAGGCTTCGATCCAGATCTGCCCCTGTACGTCGGGCGGCGTGAAGATTCGCATCACGTAGCGCTGCTTCATCGAGTCGGCTTTGGCGCCGAACACAAACGGCAGCGGGCCCTTAGTGATGGCCTTACCCTGCAGCTCCTTCGGCAGGCGGTACTCTTTCAATTTCTTCTGCTTGTGATCGAATTCGTAGATGGCCTTGCCGTCGCACATCCAGCGCTCTTCTCCCCCTTTAGTCATCTGGTAAGAGCCGCGATCGGGGGCGGCGAAATGGATCACGCCTTCGCATACGCGTTTTTCCTTGGGAGGCTGACCAGCAGCCGCTGGCGCGCCGAAAACTAAGTCGTATTCCCACATCGTGAACGTCGCCGACAGGGTGGTGACCTTGTCGCTCTTCTGTTCCCAGGTGGCGAGCACCTGATCCAATTCTGCCTGCTCTTGCGGCGTGAGTTGCGGAATGGGGCGCGGATTGGTTGCGGCGGGAGCTTGTCCGGTGGTCGCCTGCGGCCGGCCCGGAGGTCCTGCGATTGGTTGCGTCGCCTGTGCTTGCCGAATGGCCGAACTTGGAGCCTGCGAGGCGGGTGCCGGTTGTCGCGCGGCAGCGCCGTTGGGCGCCGCCTGGGCCGTACCGCTGATCGCGGCGCCGCCCGTGGGACGGGGTGCTGTGGCTGCGCCGCCCGCGGCCCCTGGGCCGGTAGCGTTTCGCGCCGGCGCCTGGGCAGCAGGCTGCTTCTGGTTCGGAACGGCCGTCTGAACACGCGGTGGATTCGTGTTCGCACGCGCGGGCTGCGTTTCCTGAGCTGACGTAGTGACACTTGAAGCGAGAAGGCTTCCCAGTGCCAGACAAACCAGCGTGACGCCGCGCGAGGAGATGGCCATGATTCCCTTCCAGCCATGTGACCTGAAAATGAAAACACGGTGCGCGATTGACTCTGCAAGCAGAGACGCGCCCGAAGTGGCTCGGGATTCTAACAGCAACCCGGGGAAGCCCCTAGAGCGGTTCGGCAAGCCAGGCGAGGAGTTCCTGCGGGTGGGCGAAGGACCGCAAGCAGTAGTGGGCCTCGTCGGCGCCATGCGAGGCGAGCGCCGGGCCTTCGGCGGTGTAGAGGATGGTGCGGACCCCGGCACGATTGCCTGCCTCGATGTCATAGCGAAAGTCGCCGATCAATGCGACTTCCGCAGGTTGCAGCCGCCACTGGGCGCAAATTCGCCAGATTGCAGCTGGGTCAGGCTTGGCCGGAGCATCTTCCCGCGCGATCACCATGTCGAAATCGAGCGCGAGGCGTGCCAGCGTCGCTAGCGTCACGCTGCGCGCATTGCGCGTAAAGATTGCACGATGCAGCCCGCGGGCGGCGAGCTCGCGGAGGAACTCCGGAACGCCGGGCATCAGCGTGGCGCGCTGCGCTCCCTCCCACTCGTGCCGCGCCAGAATCGCGCGGCAACGCTCGGCTTCAGACTCCGGCAGGGTTTCAATCGTTTCCAGCAGGCCGTGCCCCGGCAGCAGTCCCATCTCGCGCCGCAACAGGTCGAAGTCGAGCCCCGAGTCGACCAGCGTGCCGTCGAGGTCAAAGATCACGCCGCGAATGATCATCCGTTCTTCACTGCTTGCCGCCCTCTGCCTGCTGCCGACTCTTTACGTTTCGCGCGCATCTTCGAGGTACGTGTAGCCTTGCAATCCTTCTTCGTAGAAGCGGATTAAGCGTCCGGCTTGCTGGAAGTCGAGCCGGTTTTCGCGCACCGCGGTTTCGACGTCGGTGCGGAACTGTCGCACCAGGTCGTTGGGGTCCCACTCGACGTAGTCCAGGACTTCGCGCACCGTGTCGCCTTTGATCACGGTTTCGAGCACGACTTCGCCCTGGTCGCTGAGGCTGACATGCACGGCATTCGTATCGCCGAACAGGTTATGCATATCGCCGAGGATTTCCTGGTAGGCGCCCAACAGAAACGCACCGAGGAAGTACGGTTCTCCGTTGAAGGCGTGCAGCGGCAAAGTCTTCTTGACGTCGCGGCGGTCGATGAACAAATCGATCTTGCCGTCCGAGTCGCAAGTAATATCCCCC
>CAMFLN010000534.1 GCA_945957305.1 uncultured Planctomycetaceae bacterium
GTTGATCACCGTGAGGTCGGCGACCAGGTCGACGCAGATGCTCAAACGCCGGGTCTGATTGGGAAAGACCAGCCGGGCCAGGAAGTTGCCGTGCGGATCTTGCTGCCAGTTTTCGAAATGCTCTTCCGGCTCGACCTGTAACGAGTAGCTCAGGATCGGCGTGCGGCTGTGTGGCGCCGGCCGCAAACGAATGATCTGCGGCGAGAGGGAGACCAGTCGGTCGTAGTCGTAACTTGTTTCATGGTGCAGCGCAACTCGGATGGCCATGGTTCTCTAACTGCAAAGGTGTGGCTTGTGCGCTCATGGCCCGCCTGCTCCAATTCGCTTGGCCCGAGTTTAACTGAAACGCGGGAGGCAGAGTAGTCTGTCGCTGGGCCTTGTGGGCGACAGGCGGCCGAATTTTTGCCGGATTTTCCTTCATCAACGGACGGATGAACATGGCGGCGTCACGATACCTGGTCTTCGACATCGAAAGCATTGCCGACGGTGCCCTCGTCTCGCGGCTGTTGTACCCCGGCGAGAAGCTCTCGCCGCAGCAAGCGGTGACCCGCTACCGCCAGGAATTAATGGCCAAGTATGAAAACGATTTTGTCCCGTATACCTATCATGTGCCGACGTCGATCGCGGTGGCCAAAGTCGATGCCGAATATCGGCTGCTCGACTTGACAGTGCTGGACGAGGCCGAGGCCCGTCCGCACGTTATCACGGATCACTTTTGGCGTGGCTGGGAAAAGAATGGCCGGCCGACCTTGGTCAGTTTCAACGGTCGCACGTTTGATCTGCCTTTGCTCGAGTTGGCGGCGTTTCGCTACGGCCTGGCCGTGCCGGGCTGGTTTAACCTCACCGCTAAGAGCTTTGAACAGGCGCGCAACCGGTACAACATCGAAGCGCACATTGACCTGCAAGAGTTGCTGACGAATTTCGGCAGCACGCGCTTTACCGGCGGCTTGAACCTGGCGGCGAACCTGCTGGGAAAACCCGGCAAGATGGACGTCGAAGGGCACATGGTGCAGGACCTCTTTGACGCCGGAAAGATCGCGGAAATCCACGATTACTGCCGCTGCGACGTGCTGGACACGTACTTCGTGTTCCTGCGGACACGAGTGCTGTTGGGCCGACTGTCGCTGGACGAAGAACACGGCATCATCGCCGAAACTAAGTCCTGGCTTACATCCCGCGCCGCGGATACGCGCGCCTATCGGATGTACCTCGATCGCTGGGGAGACTGGCCCGATCCCTGGACCGCGAAGCCTGCGAAAAAATGACCGCGGCATCACGCCGAGAGCGCCACCTGCTGCGGAAAGATCACTTCGCCGGGCGCAGGTTCACCCTCATACGCCAGCACGACGGGCACGGCAATGGCCCAGCGATGGTCGCGCCGTGCCAGCGCCGCGCGATTGTATCCTTCTAAGTAGGCGAGCGCGTCGGCCGTGTTGAAACAACCGACCTCGGCCAATTCGACGGCCACGGCCTCGTCAGGCAGGTCGTGCCAGGATTGTGGTTGCCAACGCTGAAAGCTGGTGATCCAGATGCGAAACTTCGCCGACGATGCCGTGTTCTTCATGCGCGCTTATCCTTAAGGGCGTAACTTCGAAGGCACAGTCGCAATCGTTCTCCGATCGGCTCCCTGCCTGTGCTCCGCTTCGAATTTTGAACTTTGACCGCCCCTGGTCGCGCACCGCGGTCTGTGGTTACAGCGGGTGTGCCCGGCATTTTTCGGGAAAAACGCATCCCTGATGCGAGAAAAACGCTGGACCACGCACCTGACATATGTGTACATTAGTACACGTCACGAGTCAATCGTTTGGCCCTCCTTTTTTGGGAACTTCGCGCCGCCGCTGCGATGTTGTACTTCGCCCACAACTTGCGTCGCCTGATGGCGCGCCTCGGATTGACCGTGTGCGAGGTTGCCGAGCGCACCGGCCTGGACGAGCGCACAGTGAAGAGCATCTTGAACGGTTCGAGTGCGAAGCCTCATGCGCGCACACTGCATCAACTGGCGCAAGGATTGGAGGTCGAAGTCAATGAATTCTTTCAAAGTCCCTACTTGCTGGGGCGTGGCAACTTTGACCGCGACACGAATCCTGCTGTCGATGAGTTGCTCGCCCGCCGGCCCGAGTTGTTCACGGACTGGAGCGAGATCGATTTCGACGAATTGTATAGTCGCGTCGGCACGGGAGGTGCCTTGACGAGCGCCGGGGCGCAGCAAGCCGCGGAGTCGATCAACCGTAAACGGAAACTGCATGAAAAGCTGGCGCTGTTGCTGGAAACCGAACAAGCCGAAGTCATCGCCGATATTTTGGAATTGTTCTACCAGCGCGTCAAAGCCGCGCCATAGTTGGTTTACACCAGTTCAGCGCGTTGCTTCTCTTGACGCGGGCAGTTGCCGGACGTGCCGCAGAAGAGAAAGAGCTATATCACGAAAGGATGAAACCACGAAAAGCGCGGCGAACACACGTCGGTCATGGAGCGAATCGAAATTATCAATCACATCAACGTCAGGATTCCGTCCATTCACTTTCGTGATTTCGTGACTCTTTTCTGCAGAGACAAAGTCGCGGCACTACACATTCGCCAGCTGGCGAGCCCAAGTTTCTACGGCCAGATTGTCGCTGTCCGTCAGACTGCCATTGACCGTCGGGGCGCCGTAAATCATCGCGGCGGCCAGGTAGCCGTTGAACCGATCTTGAATCGCGTAGGGCCCTTCGATGGGGGCGCCAGGATCGTAATTCAATCCGCCGAGAATGAGTGAGTCGACCCCCTCGAGTGCGCCATACCATTTGTTCTGCACGTTGCCGCCATTGGCATTGAAATTGGCATAGTTGACGTCGATCGGGTCGCCAACCCCGTTGATGCGATACGCCAGGCTGGCGACTCCGCCGGTGCCGAAACCGCGTTGGTTGGTGACGTAGTTCGTATTCACAGCGAGGGTGGTGGAACCGCGCACCTGGTTGTTGATCCCCGTTGCCGCGTCGCGGCGGATGCGCAACTGGAGCAACGAGTTGTAGATCAATGGGAACATGTAAGTGAAGTTCCCGTCGTGCGTCTCTTTATCCGCCGCCAAGAGGGAATAGTCGAAGTTGGCGAGTGACAAATCGGTGGGGCGAATGATCGTAAAGATATCGCCCGCCAGGCAATTGCTGGCAAAGCCCGGCGCCGCGGCGCGCAGCCAATGCTGGCCGCAAAAGCGCAGCGCGGGCCGGCTATTGAGCGGCGAATTGGCCAGCCAGTACGGCGCGTAGTTGAAGCGCGGTGCAAAGAACTGATAGCCTGCCGGTCCACGCTCGACGAGACTCGTGCAGAGGGTTGCTCGGCCGATCGAGCCGTTCTGTTCAGTCAGATGGTTGGCGCCAGCCGTGGCATCGTGGCGTGTGCCACTTGCTTCGAGTAGATCCCAGGCAGCGACCAAATACGACTTCTGACTTCCTCCCAGGCGGGCGTAGCACGGCGGATAGCCGCCATTGAAGAGTGCCGGCACCAGGCTCGCCGGTAAACTCTGACGCCAGAGGCGGACGCTCGCCAGGGCTCCGTCAAAGTAATTCAACACTCCACCAGAACTGCCAAAGTTCCACGCCCCGAGCAATAAGGGCGGCGTTTGGCCCGTCGGCAAAACGCCGAGCGTCCCGAGCACCGCAGTGGTGCTGGCCGACGTCGTGGAACCGTCGAAATAAAAGCTGACCGTCGGCGCTGTCAGATCGACGGCAATGATGCAGTGCGACCAATTCACCGGGGCATTGGTCGTGACGACCGATCCGTACGCATTGGCCGCATTATTCCAAGCCCAAAATTCCACCTGACTCTCTTGTCCCACCACACCCGAGCTGCGCACGGACCAGCCGCGTTTGCCGGATGTGTTGTAAATGTCCTTGCTGATGTAGGC
>CAMFLN010000535.1 GCA_945957305.1 uncultured Planctomycetaceae bacterium
GCGCAATGAACACTATGGCACAACGAGCGTCGTTTACTCCGGGCGGCTCACAGGCAGCGCCGGTGACCTTGATTGATCCGTCAGCCGCTGAATTGGGAGGAGTCAGCCGAACGGCGCTCAATGTTCCTGTTGCCGGCGCGCCGCAATTCCCAGCGACTGCCGCACCGGGCGCAATGGCGCCGGCTGCGGGCCAGCCTTCCGCGTTTGGTCGGCAGAACGTAGCGTTGCCCGCGGGCGCGCCGCGGATCCAATTACCTCCGGCCCCCGCCATGCCGAACCAGCCGCTGAGCTTGCCGTCGATCGATCGGTAGATTGATCCATGATATGCCCTTCATGCCCACGCAAGCGTCGGGCATGGCACCCGGCGTCGTTGTTCCTGCGACTAGGGAGCCCCGTCAACTCGGGCGCCGACGTTCTGAGCAAGGGCTTGGGCACCGTCCCTGTGGTTAATCCTTGCCCTGGATTCCGGTCAGCAATCTCGGGTGGGCTT
This sequence comes from uncultured Planctomycetaceae bacterium, assembly GCA_945957305.1. Taxonomy (GTDB): domain Bacteria; phylum Planctomycetota; class Planctomycetia; order Pirellulales; family JACPPG01; genus JACPPG01. The sequence continues at coordinate 491 of CAMFLN010000535.1, forward strand.
CTTCGTCTTCGCGGGTTGCTGTAACGGCAACAGCGGGCGGTGGGCAAATTGACGACCCATCGGGCTCTTCCTATCATTCAGCCACATGCACAGCCGCACTGACCGAGGTCTGGGAGGTTTCGAGTGACGATGACCAAGCACCTGATCCGCGTAGGCCACAGCCCGGATCCTGATGACGCGTTTATGTTTCACGCGCTGGCGAATGACAAAATCGACACGGGCGAATACGAATTTCGCCACGAGTTGGTCGACATCGAAACGCTCAACCGCCGGGCATTTTCGGGCGAACTGGAGCTGACCGCCGTCAGTTTGCACGGTTATGCCTACCTGACCGACATTTATGCCCTGTGCCCTTGCGGCGCGAGCATGGGGGATCGCTACGGACCCATGGTCGTGGCGAAGCAGAAAACGTCGCTAGACCAGTTGAAGCAATCTTCCATCGCAGTGCCTGGCACGCTCACCACTGCTTACCTGGCTTTGCGCATGTGCCTGGCCCGGGATTTTAAGCACGTGGTGGTGCCGTTTGATCAAATCCTTGATGCCGTGGAAGCGGGGCAGTACCAGGGTCAGCCAGTCGACGCGGGATTGATCATTCACGAGGGGCAGCTCACTTACGGTGAGCGCAAGCTCGAATTGCTGGTCGATCTCGGCCAGTGGTGGTACGAAGAAACCGGCTTGCCACTGCCGCTGGGCGCGAATGCCATTCGCAAGGACCTTGGCCCCGACGTCATGCGCGAGGTCAACCGCTTGCTCAAGGAAAGTATTCGCTACGGCCTGGAGCATCGCCAAGAAGCGCTCGACTACGCGCTGCGCTATGGACGTGACCTGGATCGAGCCAAGGCCGACAAGTTTGTCGGGATGTATGTGAACGACTGGACGCTCAACTTTGGGCCGCGTGGCCGGCAAGCCGTCAGCGAATTGCTCGCGCGCGGTCATGCGGCGGGCGTCATCCCTCAAAAGATCGTGCCCGAGTTTATCGACTAGACGAAAGTTGCCGCATGTCAGACGACAAGCCACGCACCTGGCACTCGCTACTGGCGGCTGCGCTGACCATCGGGTTGTTGGCCCTGGCGTTTATTGTGCTCTATGTCCTATCGCTGGGAACTATCGGCTTGGCACTGATCGTCGGCGGCGGACTGTTTCTAACCGTGGGCTTGCACTACCTGGTGTGGGGATGGTGGCTGGGTCCTGCGATTCAACGCGAGGTCGACGCCGAAGAGCGCGCGCAAGGTCGCGACCCCGATAGCCGTTGAACCGCAAGCGCGCAGAGTTATTTGCGACGCGGACCTATTTGAAATAGTCCGGCTCGTTGTTGGCTTTCCACTTGATGTTGCAGCCGATGCTCGGCTTCTGCTCGGACGGCGCCGGCTTGCCAGCCAGCACGGCATCAAGAGCGACGCGCAGGTCGCCGCCGGTCACAGGAATGCCACTGTCAGGTCGACTCGCATCCATCTGGCCGCGATAAGCAAGTTTCTGGTTCGAGTCGAAGACGTAAAAATCGGGCGTGCAAGCCGCACGATACGCCTTGGCAACCGCTTGCGATTCGTCGTAAAGGTACGGAAACGTGTAGCCACGCAGCTTGATTTCCTCGGCCATTTTCGCCGGCGAGTCGGCCGGGTGACTTTGCACGTCGTTCGAACTGATGCCGACCACGGCAACTCCCTTGCCCTGGTACTCCTTGGCCAATTGCGCCAGGCCGGCCGCGACGTGTTTCACGTATGGGCAGTGATTGCACATGAACACGACGAGCAGCGCGGGCTTGCCCGCAAAATCCGCTAGCGAAACCGTCTTGCCGCTCGGGTCAGGGAGCGAAAAGCTGGGGGCCTGGGTCCCCAGGGGGAGCATAGTGCTGGGCGTTAAGACCATCGTGGCGTCCTCTCTGCAATGTGCGACGCGGGTGTAGCAAATGGGCAAAAACCTGGTTTTCTCGCCGCGCATCCTACCAAACCGGCCCTGGGCTTCCAGGGGCGGGGAACTTTTGCGGAATTGGCGCATCAAAGGACTAGACTTGAGAGACAATTCCGCCGCGTCACTTGCCGGGCGATCGTCAGCCCCCTGCGCAAGTGAATCTGGCGGAAGCTCACGAAATCACGCACATCGCCGCTAGCTCGCAGCAAGGAACAGAAAAATGAGCGCCTTCAATTACGAGCATTACTTACGTCGTTGCGGAATTGCCCTCTGCCTGGTGCTCGCCGGCGCGACAACTCCCGTCGCCCATGGCCAGGAAAAAGGGGACGATCTGCTGCCGCTGAAAAAGGTCGTGCTGTACAACGCCGGCGTGGGATTTTTCGAGCGGCGAGCTGATGTCGAAGGGAATGCCAAAGTTGACCTGAAATTCAACGTGACGGACATCAACGACCTGCTGAAGAGCATGGTCCTGCAGGATCTGGGAGGGGGCAAAATCTCGAGCGTCTCTTACGCGTCGCTCGACCCAATCACCAAGACGCTCAAGACGTTTGCCATCGATCTGACAAACAACCCCACGCTGGCGAATCTGTTGGACCAGGTGCGCGGCGAACAAGTCGAGATCGAAGCTCCTAATCGCATCATCGGCACGATCGTGGGAGTCGAGACGCGCGAGCAACCCGTCGGCGACAAGGATCGTGTCGTCAAAGCCGAGTTTCTGAATCTGCTGACCGATACAGGGCTGCGCAGTTTTCCCATGGCCACGATCAGCCGCATCAAGCTTGTTGATGCCAAGCTCGACGCCGAATTGCGGCAAGCCCTGAAGGTCTTGGCGCTGGGACATGCCACTGACAAGAAGACGGTGTCTCTGAATTTCGAAGGGGACGGCAAACGGCCCGTGCGCGTTGGCTACGTGCAGCAATCGCCTATTTGGCGTACCACTTACCGCCTGGTGCTGTCGGACAAGAAGCCGCCGTTTCTGCAGGGCTGGGCTTTGGTCGAGAATCCGACCGAGGAAGATTGGCGCGACGTTTCGCTCACGCTCGTCAGCGGCCGGCCGATCTCGTTCGTGATGGACCTTTATCGTCCGCTGTACATCACGCGGCCGGTCGTCGAGAACGAACTCTTTGGCTCGTTGCGCCCGCAGGTCTACAACCAGGATATGCAACGCCGCGCGGGAGAATTTGCCGCCAAGGCCGCGCCCCCCATGCAACGGATGCTGCGTCGCGACGCGAATCAGGGGGGGATGGGCGGCGGCGCGGCTCCCGCGACAGATTCTGACGGCAACATGCCGGCGCCCGAAGCGGACGTCGCTCTCGGCGGGCAATTGCAAAACCAGCTCAATCTGCAGCGCGGCGTCGAGGCCGTGGCCCAGGCCGGCGACGTCGGCGAGCTGTTCCAATACAAGATCGAGGCGCCCGTCTCTTTGCCGCGGCAACAATCGGCGATGTTGCCGATCGTGAATGGTGCGGTGCAGGGGG
>CAMFLN010000536.1 GCA_945957305.1 uncultured Planctomycetaceae bacterium
CCGGTGGGCAAGGAACGCGGCTCGGCTTCGATCACCCCAAGGGCTTGTTTCCCATCGGACCGCTGTCGCAGGCGTGTCTGTTCCAGATTCTGTTCGAAAAAATCCTGGCCGCCCGCAAGCGTTATGGCGCCAACATTCCGCTGTACATCATGACCAGCCCCGCGACCGACGCGGAAACACGCAGCGCCCTCGAGAAGCACGCACACTTTGGCCTGCCGGCCGAAGACGTGCGCGTCTTCTGCCAAGGGACGATGCCGGCCGTGGACGCCAAGACCGGCGAGCTGCTGCTGGAAGAGCCGGGGAAATTATTCCTCAGTCCCGACGGGCATGGCGGCATGTTGCGCGCGCTGGCGCGGGGGGGCGCCTTGGACGACATCAAGCAGCGGGGCATCGAACAATTGTTCTACATGCAAGTCGACAACCCGCTAGTCGCGGTCTGCGATCCAGCATTCATCGGGCATCACCTCACGGCCGGGGCCGAGGTTTCGACGCAAGTCGTGGCCAAGAAGACGCCAACGGACCGGGTGGGCAATGTCGTGACGCTTGACGGCCAGGTGCAGATCATCGAGTACAGCGATCTGCCGAACGACGTGGCCGAGCTGCGCATGCCCGACGGTTCGTTGAAATTCTGGGCCGGCAATATCGCGGTCCACGTCTTTTCGACCGCCTTTCTCGAACGGATGAGTGCGGCGGGGGGCAAGCTGCCATTTCATTTTGCCAGCAAGAAGGTGCCCTACGATGACGAAGGAGGCCGCACGGTCGAACCGGCAAAGCCCAATGCGATCAAATTCGAGCAATTCATTTTCGACTTGCTGCCGGCTGCACATCGCTCGCTGGTGGTCGAGGTCGACGAGCGTACGGTTTTCGCGCCGGTGAAAAATGCTCCCGGGGCGGCAGGCGACACGCCGGAAAGTGTCCGCGAGCAGATGGTCGAGTTGCATCGGTCGTGGCTTGCCGCGTCCGGCGCCATCGTGAAAGGCGGCGTGACGGTCGAGATCAGTCCGCTGTTTGCTCTGGACGCCGAGGACGTGCGCCGTAAGATCGAGCCCGGTCTGCAAGTCGTGGCAGACCGTTACTTTCAGTAGCGGCGTCGGTGCGAATCGGCGCTTTTCCTTCAGGGATCTCGTCGATGTTGCACGCTCTCGTGATGGCCGGTGGTTCAGGGACGCGCTTTTGGCCGGTCAGTCGCGAGGCCAGGCCCAAGCAACTGCTCAAACTGCTGAGCCATCGCTCTCTGCTGCAATCGACTCTCGATCGCCTGGGCGATTTGGTAACGAGCAACCAGGTGCTCGTGGCCACGGCGCAAGCGCTGGCCAGCGCGGTGCGCGACCAGCTTCCCGAGTTTCCGCCCACCGCAGTACTGTCTGAACCTTGCAAGCGCGATACCGCGCCGTGCATCGGGTTGGCAGCGCTCCTGGTGCTGCGCGATGACCATGATGCAAACATGGTGGTCCTACCGGCGGATCATGTCATCCGCGACGAAGAGAATTTCCGCTCGGCCGTGCGCCAGGCGGTACGCTTGGTCGAGGAGGACGCGACGCGGTTGGTCACCTTTGGCATCCGTCCGAGTTACCCTGCCGAAAGTTTCGGCTACTTGGAGCGCGGCGAACCGCTCGCTTCGCCCCTCGCAGCGGAGCACCCTGCTTATCGCGTGGTGCGCTTTCGGGAAAAGCCTCGCGCCGACGTAGCCCGCGAGTACCTGGATTCGGGAAACTTCTACTGGAACTCCGGCATTTTCGTGTGGCGCGCGCAAACGATCCTCGCGGCACTTGAAACACAGCAGCCCGAGATGGTGGCGCGCTTGCGGACGATTGCCGATCACTACGGCCAAGCGGACTTTGCCGAGGTTTTCGCCGCGGAGTTCGCCAAGATCGGTGGGATCTCGATCGACTTTGCCGTGATGGAACACGCCAACAACGTGGTCCTGATCGAGGCCCCTTTCGACTGGGACGACCTGGGAAGCTGGCAAGCCTTGGCCCGGCAGCGGGGCGCCGACGGCCATGGCAACACGATCGTGGGGCGTCACCTGGGGATCAGGACGACGGGCACGATCGTTTACGCCGGAGAGGAGAGCGACGAGCACCTGATCGTGACCGTGGGGGCCGAAGATCTGATCATTGTGCACACCGCCGATGCGACGCTGGTGGCCCATCGCCGGGATGAGGAATCGCTGCGACAGGTGGTCAAGGAGCTGGCCCAACAAGGCCTGCACCGGCACGTATAATATTCATATGATTCGTCCCAACTAAGTCCTAGTGATAGTTGCTACGATGAACGCCTCCCCCCCCGATGCACCGGCTAACTCCGGCCGGATCGCCGCCGTCGATTATGGCACGGTGCGGCTGGGGATTGCGCTGTCCGACTCCCGGCGGACGATCGCCAGCCCGTATGAAAACTACACCCGCCGCAGCGAACAGGCCGACGGTGAGTTCCTACGCCGCGTCGCGAACGAAGAAATGGTCGTCCTGTTTGTCGTTGGTTTACCAGTTCACCTGGACGGGCGCGAGAGCCAAAAGTCGCGCGAAGCACGCAAGTTTGGCGAGTGGCTTGGGCAGATCACCGGTCGTCCGGTGGAATATTTCGACGAACGATTCACAAGCGCCGAGGCCGAGCAACATCTCGGGGCGGCCAAAATGACAAAGAAGCGGCGCAAAGCACGTCTGGATAAACTGGCAGCACAAATTCTTTTAACCGCGTACCTCGAATCAAGCGGCGCCTCGCAGCAGCCCCAGTCCTTGGACGATTGATCGACGTTGAATACCTCAGACGAACATCTGCGCGACACGTTGCAGCCCGCGGCAGCTCCTGCGCCTGAACCCCCGCAGACCAAGCTCGTGGTCGGCTGCGGATACCTGGGCCGCCGGGTCGCTGAGCGATGGCGCAATGCCGGTCATGAAGTCGTTGCGGTGACGCGCTCGATCGATCGGGCCCAGGAATTCGCCGCCGCCGGTTTAAAACCGATCGTGGCCGATGTGATGCGACTGGAGACTCTTGTCGGGCTCCCCACAGCGCACACGATCCTCTATGCCGTGGGCTACGATCGGCGTCAAAACTTCACGATCGAAGACGTCTACCTGCGCGGGCTGATCAATGTCCTGAATGCGCTGCCGAACGAATCAGGGCGCCTGATTTACGTCAGCTCGACGGGCGTTTACGGCGATTGTCGCGGCGAATGGATCGACGAACGCACCCCCTGCTATCCCGAGCGAGCCGGCGGCCGGGCCTGCCTGGCGGCCGAAGAGGCGCTGCTCGCGCATCCGCGCGGCGGCGACGCCGTAATCCTGCGCATGGCCGGGATCTACGGTCCCGGACGAATCCCCAGTCGCGAAACCTTGGAAAAAGGGGGCACCCTGTCCGCGCCCGCCTCCGGCTGGCTGAACTTAATCCATGTCGACGACGCCGCGACGGTCGTGTTGGCGGCCGAGAAAGCAGAGGCAGGACCTCGGCACTATCTCGTCTCGGACGGGTCTCCGGTGCCACGACGTGACTACTACCGACACTTGGCCAAATTGCTTGATGCGCCGCCGCCACGATTCGCCAAGCCTGACGCCACGCTGCCGGCCGCTGTGCGTGCGACCAGCGACAAGCGGGTCAGCAACGCACGGCTTCGCGCCGAGTTGGGAGTGCGACTGGCCTACCCGTCATTCCGCGAGGGGCTGGCCGAAATTGTCGCCCGCGGTTGACGGGTAAAACATCCGCGGCCCGGACTTTCACGAGGCTTCACGAGTCGCAGTTTCCCGCTTATCGTCCCCAAACGCCTGTCAGGGCCAAAGACTTGGTTCCTGGGGCTTTTCGGCACTCCTGGAGGTTTTTCGCCAGACTGATAAAATTGGCCGACATCCCACAGGGCCTCTCTTGGTCCGACGCGGGGCGAC
>CAMFLN010000537.1 GCA_945957305.1 uncultured Planctomycetaceae bacterium
ACGGTGGGCGTTATTCTAGTCGCCGGCCTGATCATGCTCCAGCGTGGCTGTTCGCCCACGATCTGTGGCAATGTCCTCTGCGGCGCCGGCTGGTGCACCTATACCTCGCTGGTGTTCGTGCAAGGGGGCATGTCGGCGCCGTCCCCCACCTTGACATGGTTTGCATCACTGCCAATTTGCGCAGTGTACATGTGCGGTTTACGCTCCGGAGTTTTTTGGACGATCGCCAGCATCATCTCGATCACCGGCTTCGCCGTGACCGACCATTTCGGCTACCAGTGTCCCAACACTCTGAGCCCATTCGGCACGCGCTTGCTGCAGTTCTTGGCGCTGGTGGGCCTGGTCACCTGCGTGTACGTCCTCGTCCACGTGCTAACCCGCTTCGAGCACAATGCGCGGCGGATCCTGTACGAGGCGAATTGCCGACTGGAGACGCAATCATCCCTCGATAGTCTTACCGGCATCGGCAATCGCCGCAGCTTCGACTGGACGCTCGAACGGGAATGGAAGCGGCATGAGCGGGCGCAGTTGCCCCTGTCAGTGGCCCTGATCGACGTCGACTGGTTCAAGCAATACAACGACGCTTACGGCCACTTGGCGGGGGATGATGTGCTCCGCTCGATTGCCTTTGCCATTCATTCCGGTTTGCATCGCCCGGGAGATTTTGCCGCACGCTTTGGCGGTGAAGAATTTGCCGTCATCCTCTCGGACACGGATGAACATCAAGCACGCTACGTGATGGCGATGATTCACCAGCGCGTGCGCGCCCTGGAAATTCCTTATCCGAATCCCTCGGTCGGACCGTTTGTGACGATCAGCATTGGCATCGCAACGGTGATCCCGGCCCGCGGCGATTCATTCATGGACCTGGTCCACGAGGCCGACGTGGCGCTATACCGGGCCAAGGATGAAGGACGCGACCGCGCCATCCATGCCGCCAAGCTGGCCCTGGCGACGGCGGAAGCCTCGCCGGTCAAGACAAGGCTCTAGGCCTGCCTTCGCTACCGCCGTCGCACCGGTTCCTCGTACCGCGTGGCTGTCACGGGCTGATCGAGATAGGAGCCGCGGCTGCCGTCGTACCCCGACAAACGGTCGAGGCGATTTTGCACCTCGATCATCGCGGTACGAGCGCGTGCGATTTCCGCGGTGGTGGACTTGCTGCGAAACACGGAATGCAGCCAGTCATCGAGGTCAGCTCTGGGCGGGCGTGAAACCGCGTCGTGCATGGATTCGAGTAAACGTTCCGCCTCGACGGCCAGTTCCTTCGCCAGCAGCTCGGAATTATCCTCCTGCACGCGGCACAGATCCTCGGCGAGCGTGTTGGCTTCGCGATCGCCCGAGAGGTACAGACCAATGTGCGCCTGCTCAATGCCGGCCAGGCTGACCGAAGTTGGAAGAAAAGACTTCTTTTGCGAACGTGCCGCGCAGGTCACCGTACACCAGTCGCCGCGCCACTGCTTTGGCACGATCGCCAAAAAGGTGAATTCCTTCGCTCCTTCCAGCGACGAGCCGTTAGAAGGTCGCAGCTTAAAGAACACCCCGTGTTCGCGATTGGTCGTGCCGCTGGCGAGCACCAGCGCCTTGGGCACAATCTGCTTGTAATGATTCGACTCGGTCTTCTTTGCTGATTGATTGGCGGTAGCGCCGAGCGTGAAGATTTTATAGCCCACGTGGGCGTCTTCGGTGGCCCCTTTGGTGTTCTCGGTCGTTTCAGCCACTTCAATGCTGTCTTCGGCCAGGGCACTTTCCAAAGTGGTGTTCGGGAGATAGTCGTGGATTTTTAAGTGCAGGTTAGGGCTGACCAGCATGTAGAGGAAATCGACCACCTCGGCCTCGGCCCCTTTCGTGATCCGCGCCGACAGGCGGAATTTGCCTTCGATCGCTTTCACATGCGGGTGCGCCGCGGCACATTTCTCGGGCGTAACGTCACGACACTCGATCGAATCAGGAATGTCGAACGTCACATGCGTCTCGCCATGGACGAGCTGAGGAGCAATCGCCAATGCGAGCAATAGACCGGCTTTGTTGGCAGCGCTACGGCCTGGAAATTTGATCATCGGTTCGCCCTTGCTTGGGGCCGCTGTGAGGAATCGAGTTCGGCAAAATCGGCGAACTCTAGCAATACCGGCCGGCAGGGTCAATGCGAGCTGCCGTCGAAACACTGGCAGCGTAGTGCTGTCAATCGAGGACGGTTGCAGTGGAGCCCGCCATGCGGCCGTGGCACGACCGCATCACGGTTTGGCCGCTGATGAGCCCGCAAGATATTCTTGCCTTCCGGCCTGCATCCAATCCCAGAACGCACGTCGCCAGCGCGACACCCGCTCTTTTTCTGTGGAGGATTGGGCCTGTTCTTCCGCGGCCGAGATCAACGCTTCGAATTGCTGCATCCGCTCGGCGGTTCCCAAGTGCTTCCAGGCGAGTTCACGCCAAAACGTGCGGTCCTTGTCACGCGTCGTCGCGGGATAATTCGCCGGGTCGCAGGCAACTTGCTCCAATTGCGCATAAAACTTTCGCATAGGCTCTGCGGCTGCGCCGAAATAGAGACGAAAGAATTCGTCCATCAGAGCGTCGACGTCCTGCTCAGGATCGTCCCAGATCTTGCACATCACATAATGTTCGAGTTGATCCTGTTCGCCGCACACAAAAATTCCGCGGACGCCGTCCTGCATAAAGCGCCGCATGTTGTCTGCGGTCTGGTGCACCATGACGTGAGGAAAACACTTCCAGCGATCAATCAGGGCGGGTTCAATGGGGTGATGGTAATACACCCACATAAACATGGGGGCCTGCGTTTTCGTCAACCATTTGGCAAATAGTTCCAGGTCACTGTCGCGCGCCACAGGGTTGGCCGGAAAAGCACAGGTGCCTAGGCAGGGAGCGATCGACACATTCGGTTCGAGCTCGATGTCTGGCGCAATGGCGTACAGCCAATACCCCAGGGTGGCGATGTACTTGTCTGGATGAGTCTGGCGCACTTCGCGGGCGACGCGATTCACAAACGTGAACCAGTAGACGCTCGCCTCGCCGCTGTTGAAGTTGCCTGTCTTGAGTCGTTCGCCTTGCTTGAGCAGGGATTGGCATTCACGACATTGGCAAAAATTCGCGTTGTCGTCAGGCACGAGCGCGAAGTAGTCACCCAAGGCCTTCCAGCCCTCGGGCGGATTACTCTTGCCGTCGAAGTAATCGCGGGCCATCTGGGCCACTTGTGCGACGAGCTGCGGGTTTGTGTAGCACAGCTGCGAGCCGAAGCCCCGCGGGTTCGCGCATTGATACGCGGGATCTCGGAAGGTCGAAGCGATGGTCTGCCGGTGAAAAGTATGGTTACAGGCCCATCGTTCGCCGCCCAGTCGCAGGCGGCGCCAATGCAGTTGGATTTGCGGTGGCGTGACCTCGCCCCATTGTGTTCGCATGAAAGGCCAATTGCCGCTGGCCAATGCATTGCGTTGCTTGAGCATCGGTGAGCGACGGACGTCTTTGCCCACGACAGTGAATGTTCGCCGCTCGGGAAGAACCATCGACGCCTCGGTGGGGCCGTACCAGCGCACCCCCGCAAAGCGTTCTAGAAAATCGTAAGTCGCCAGGCAGGTGCCCTGATCGTCGTACAGGCCCGGCAAGGGGATTTCCTCCTGACCACGCTCGGGATATCCCACCGTCTTCCAATAAGGAAGGCGTTGCCGTGTCTGCTCCAGCGTCTCCCCGCCTGCCATCGGTCGGCCCCATACATCACTCGCGGCCCTGTCGTCGGTCCAGTCACGGCCGATCAAGATGATGTGCTGCGGGCGGAATGCGATCGCGTACTCCTGGGCGGCGAAGTCCTCGCTGCGGAATCCCAAGGCTCGGGTCGCCTCACTCTCTCCGACAAGG
>CAMFLN010000538.1 GCA_945957305.1 uncultured Planctomycetaceae bacterium
CGCAACTGATTTGCGCCGTCGCGCCAGTCCCCGGATCGCCGGGGCCCGAAAAGTCGAGGCTCATCATCTGGTAATCGTCTTCCAGGCTGTCGCCGGCCGCCTTGTGGCGCATTCCCAGCACCGACGTCGGCGGCCGCCCCACCACGTAAGTACACCAGTCCACCAGTTCGATCAGGTCGCTGGTGGGGGAACCATGAATCGGCGCGCGGGCCACTGACACTCCGCCATGCTGTTCGACGGGGACGCGGGTGTGACAGAACAACAAACGCGGGGCGCCCAGCCGCGTGGCAATTAATTCCTTCAATCGCAAGGTTGCCGGCGATTGTCGTCGCGGAAACTCGGCCATGAAAGCCACGCCCGCGCGCTCGACGCGATCGCGCACCTGCCGGGCCTGCTCCAGATCGAGTTCCATGCTGAACGCGCAGTAGATGGCTTTACCGGCGTCGCAGGCCGCGAGGATCGGCAAACAGCCGTACCATTGCGGCGCGAGCATGAGCACAGCGTCGATGTCGTCGCGCCGCGCAAGTGCACGAAATCCGTCAACCTGCTGCGCATTGAATTCACGTGACGCCTGTTCGGCACGTAGCGCCACCTGGTCGAAAACGGCTCGTACTTCGTACCGGTCGCTGAGCGCACGGAGTGCGGCCCGATGTCGGACTTCCCAGTTGTTACCCAGACCGACGAGGCCGACGCGAAGCTTCATTGATACCGTGAGCGGCCGAGTTTGCCGCCAGCTGGTACCGCCCATTCGGGCGGGTTGCCGGCGGGCCGACAAAACTGAATGAGAAATGAAGTTGCAGGGTGAAGACTCGGGATTATACAGCCTTTGCGCGACGATTCTCAACTCCTCAATCGACTGAAGTCCAAGAAAATTTTGAAGTTGTGTCACGCTCGCGCCGCGCAAATCCTCGCCACACGTTAAATTCTTCGTAATTTATCGTTGCACATACATTTCCCCCGGTTAGACTGAGCGGACCTCACCGGGGCGTTTTGGCCAACCGGCTCTGGCTGCGACGGGCTGACAGCATCGTCGGCCCGACACGGAGGAGAAAAGGTTCGCGGATCGTTGGCGCGGAATCGATGGTGGTGCTGCTTAAGCGCCGCTCTTTTTTTCGCCCAGGCGCAGTCAGCCGGCGCGGCTGCTTGTGTTTCGCCCGCCCAGATTTGCCCGCCCATGCGACGGGCTCGTTTTAATCCCCCTATAGTCACGCGGCGGCCAATCCCTGGTCTGGCGCGCCGCTCGAACCCGCACTTGAGGAGAACGACATGACGACGATCTCTCTGGCAATTGTCTTGCAAACGGCCGCCTTGGCGACGACTGCCAACAGCTATGCCGAAGCCCGAGCCAAAACCGCCGAGACCGGCAAGCCCCTGGTCGTATTGGTCGGCGCCGATTGGTGCCCCGCCTGCCAGACCATGAAAAACTCGGCTCTGCCCCAGGTCGCCCGTCGCGGCGCACTGGGCAAGGTGGCTTATGCTGTGGTTAACACTGACCACGAGAGCGCTCTCGCCAAGCAACTTATGCGGGGCGGTTCGATTCCGCAGTTGGTCATGTACCGCGAGACCCCGAGCGGTTGGAAGCGCGAATCGCTGGTCGGAGCCCAGGATCCGGCGACGATCGAATCGTTTATCAACCGCGCTGTCGACGAGCACAAGGCGCCCACTACTTCACTGGGCGATGCCAGTCAGCCGAGTGCCGAAGAGCGCGAGTAAGTACGCTCCTCGCCGCTGACATTCCGTCGAATAGAAAGCCCGGCGCAGCACTGGCGGCGCCGGGCTTTTTTTATTGGGCTGCGCGGCGGCCGCCTGACAATAGGCGCCTGACTTGATACGCAGCAGCAGGTGTTGTAGAAACGAACCGCAATTCGCTTGCAACTTTCCCACCCTACCCTGCCCGGCGATCAACCTCCCATGCCACGTATCCTGGTCACTCCTTACCTGCTGCACAATGTGCGAGGTAAATACGCCGAGATCCTCGAAGCTGCCGGCTGCGACATCGTCTACCCGACGGTCGACGAACCGGACCTGCGCGGGGCCGCGTTGATCAAGGATCTCGAAGGGGTCTCGGGCGTGCTGGCCGGGTCCGAGCCGTACACGCCTGACGTGCTCGCCGCCAGCCAGGTTCGCGCGATCGCGCGGGCTGGTGTGGGCTATGACGCCGTCGATTTGCCCACGGCCAATAATCTGAAAATCGCGGTTACCATCGCCCCGGGCACGAACGAACATTCGGTGGCCGAGCAAACGCTGGCCCTGCTGTTCGGCGTCTATCGTGACGTGGCGCGGCGCGATGCCGAAGTGCGGCGCGGGGAGTGGGTGCGCCGTTGCCTGTGGCGTCTCTCGGGGCGCACCATCGGACTCGTTGGCTTGGGACGCATCGGTCGCGCCGTCGTCCCGCGCGCCATCGGCTTGGGCTTGAAGGTGATCGCCTACGACCCCTTTCCCGACCAAAAATTTGCGGCGCAGCACGGTGTCGAGCTGTGCGCTTTTGACGAGTTGCTCGCGCGGGCAGACATCGTCAGCCTGCACTTGCCCGCCACCGCCGAAACGCGCGACTTGATCAATCAGCGCACCTTGGCTTTGATGCGTCGGGGCTCGGTGCTGATCAACACCGCGCGCGGCGGTTTGGTCGACGAAGCGGCCTTGGTCGAAGCGCTGGAGAGCGGGCATCTCGCCGGCGCCGGCCTCGACGTATTCAAGGTCGAGCCGCTGCCAACCTCCAGCCCCCTGACCAAACTCGGCAACGTTGTGCTCGCTCCGCACATGGGCGGATTGGATGAAGAATCGGCCGAAGCCATGGCCTGCAAAGCGGCGGAATGCCTGGCCCAGTTATGCCAGGGATCCTGGCCTGACGGCTGCGTCGTCAACGAGCAGCATGTGCGCACCGGCTATAAGTGGTAGCCGGCACTTACCGGCCCACATCTGCAGGCAAGAGCGGCCTGTGAAGGCACGTTTGCTTCCACGCGTGGCGCATCTTAAAATCGGCGCTGATTTTCCCGCCTCCCCGGCCGCCTGGTTCGCACGATCGGCCGCTGCCGCGCTCACCCGGAGATATTTCCGATGCCAGTTCCTTCGTCGCTCGGTCACTTGCGTGTGTCGCGCCGCAACTTTGTCGCCGCTGGTACCGCCGCTGCAGGCGCCGTGCTGGGCAGCCACTTGGCCGCCGCTCCGGCGACAGGCAAGGTTCTCGGCGCCAACGACCGGGTGCAGTTCGGCGTGATCGGCGTCGGCGGCATGGGCTCGGGGCATGTCGGGGACCTGGTGGGCCGCGCCGAGCGGGACAACGTCAAATGCATCGCCGTGTGCGATGTTTATCAGAAACGACTGAACCACAATCGCGAGCGTTGCGGTGGCGAGGCGTACACCGACTATCGCAAACTGCTCGACAACAAAGATATCGACGCCGTGATCATCGCTACGCCCGATCATTGGCATTCGAAGCAAGCGATCGACGCGATGGAAGCCGGCAAGGAAGTGTACCTGCAGAAGCCGATGACCTTGACGATCGAGCAAGCGATCGAAGTCCGCAATGCGGCCAAGCGTTTGAACAAGAAACTGCAGGTCGGCACTCAATACGCCTCGGAGCCCGAGACCTGGGCCGCGCGCCAGGCCATTGCCGACGGCCGGATCGGCAAGGTCGTCTGGTCGCAGAATGGTTATTGCCGCAACAGCCGCGAGGGACAATTCAATTGGCCCATCGATCCCGCGGCCAGCCCCGAGGCGACCGGCGAAAACCATGTTGATTGGGACATGTGGCTCGGACACGAGTTCGGACGGGCCAAGAAAGTGCCCTGGAACCCGGACCAATTCTTCCGCTTTCGCAAGTACTGGGCGTACAACGGCGGCGTGGCGACCGATCTCTTGTAC
>CAMFLN010000539.1 GCA_945957305.1 uncultured Planctomycetaceae bacterium
TGAGGAGTACTCTCTGGAGATCATGGAGCGCGGCTATTATCCCCAGCCCGAGCAGCCCGAGAATGGCGAGCCAATCCCACTCGAGCCGGCGTCCGGCGTGTTGGAACTACACCCCAACGGTTACGGATTTCTCCGCGACCCCAACAACAACTATCAAAGAGAGCGCACCGATCCCTTTGTGCCCGGGACGATGATCGACAAATACCGCCTGCGCGAAGGTGTGTTGATCAACGGCATGGTGCAGCACAGTCGCAAGCAGGAAGGGCCGCGACTGAAAGAGATCCTCGACATCGACGGCATGAAGCCCGAGGATTACCCCCTGGTCAAAAGTTTCGACTCGCTGACGCCGATCAACCCCGAATCATGGCTTAAGCTCGAAACAGGCGCCCAACCGCTCAGCCCTCGCGTCATGGACTTGTTGACGCCACTGGGCAAGGGACAGCGGGCTTTGATCGTGGCCCCGCCGCGCACTGGCAAAACCATCTTGCTGCAACAAATCAGTCAGGCGATCTCGAATAATTATCCCGAGGTCAAGTTGTTCGTCCTGTTGGTCGACGAACGGCCCGAAGAAGTCACCGACATGCGCCGCAGCGTGCAAGGTGAAGTCATCGCCAGCAGCCTCGATCGCGACGTCGAAAGCCACGTACGGCTGTCGCAGCTGGTTGTGGAACGCTGCAAGCGCTTGGTAGAAATGGGGCAGGACGTGTTCCTGCTGATGGACTCGATTACGCGCATGGCGCGCGCCTTCAACAAATGGGTCGGCAATACCGGCCGAACGATGTCCGGCGGCGTCGATATCAAGGCGCTCGACATCCCCAAAAAGCTCTTTGCCACGGCCCGCGTTTTCGAAGAAGGGGGGTCGCTCACCATCGTGGCCACCGCCCTGGTCGACACAGGCAGCCGCATGGACGAATTGATCTTTCAGGAGTTCAAGGGGACGGGCAATATGGAACTGGTGCTCGATCGCAAGCTGGCCGACCGTCGTGTCTGGCCCGCGATCGACATTTCGCAGTCTGGCACTCGCCGCGAGGAAAAGCTGCTCGAGCCCGATACGCTGCATGCCGTCACGATGCTGCGTCGCACCCTGTCGACGATGCACCATGTCGACGCGATGGAGCAACTGACAAAGCAGCTCGGCAAGTTCAAGTCGAACAAAGACTTTATCGCGCTGATTGCAGGCTCGCGCGTGGCCGACTAGATACCAAGTTGGCGAGCGAGGCTTGTAGCAAGAGTCTGCGCCGGCAACTTGCGCGGCCGTCTCGCTGTGCGAGATTCTCGCGCGGACGCAATTTCTTCTTTGCGCCATCTCTCCAGACACCCGTGATCGGCTTGCAGCTAGCATCGCGTCGATAGCCCATCGGCGCCCTGGGTTTTCTTCGTTCGGCGGCGTTTTCTGGAACCGCTGACGCCTGCGTGCAGCAGTGCCGCGGGAGATTGTCGAATTGCCGTTGTCAGGTGGAAAAGGCCCTGATACAAGCGAGGGCTCTGCTGGCCCCCTTGTCGCCAGGGAGCACGACGATCGGACAGCGGTGGGAGTGTCGGCACGATGCCAGTGGATACGGATCATCTTGAGCGCTGCCCTGTCCCCGGCGATGCGGTGGCAGAGGACTCGGCGCAAGCCCTTCTTGCGCGGGATGGCAAACGCCGCCTGTCACACGGACTGGCACGCCGGTGCATCACCAGGCTGTCGCTCGTGTTGGTGACGGGCGTGTTGCTGTTGGTGGGATTGGAACTGGCAACGCGTTTGTTCTCGCACGTGACGCCCCCCTTGCTGTTGAATGACCCTCTTGTCGGCACGACCTACCTGCCTGGCTTTAGCGGCGCGGTTTACATTCCCGAAGCCGATCGCGAGGTCTGGCTTCGCTTCAACCGTGAAGGCACCCGTGGCCCTGACGTCCCCTACGAAAAAACTACCGGTGTCACGCGCATCGCGGTGGTGGGGGACTCGATGATCGCGGCGGTTGCCACGGACGAAGACAAAACGCTCGTGCGACGCCTGGAAGAGCGACTCAATCAACAAGCAGGCGGACGACGTTACGAAGTGCTCAACTTCGGCATCTCGGGATCGAGCACCGGACAGGAATTGGTGCTGTATCGCGAACGTGTCCGCAAGTATCACCCGGACCTGGTCATCTGCGCTTTCTGCGTTGTGAACGACTTGGGCGACAATTGCACTCGCCTGACGAGCAACCGCGGGCGAATCTACTTTGACGTCGATGAAGCGGATCGGCTGCAGCAGGTTCCCATGCTGCCGGGGCGCGTGCAGTTGAATTCCTGGTTGAATCGTCACAGCCGGTTCTATGTTTGGCAAAAGGGGGCCACGCAACGAGCTATCGACACCGTACGTCATAAAGCCATTCAATGGGCGGCGACAATTGGACACGAAGCGCCGTCCATCGATTCCGGCGGCCTGGGGATTTTTTGCACCGAACCCACGGGCGATGTGGCCTACGCCTGGCGCGTTACCGAAAAGTTGGTGCAGACGTTGGCCGCGGAAGTGCGCGCCGACGGTGGTGAATTCCTGCTCGCCGTGATTCCTTCGGGCCTGCAAGTTTGCGACGACATCTGGCCCGACGTCGTGAAGACCGCGGGCGGTTTTCCGATGGACCGCGAAAATCCGGAACGGGTTCTCAGCGAGATTGCCGAACAAATCCCCGCGCTTGTGATCACGATGAGCGAGCAGTTTCGCGCCTCCTCGCCGCACCATTCCAAGTCATATCCTGACGAATGGCTGTTTTACGATGGCATCGGTCATATGAATGACCACGGCAATGACCTGGCGGCGCAAGCGATCTGCGCAGCAGTGACAAGCCACGAGCGCCTCTCTGCTGTCGAACGGGGCGCTGCGCGCTAGCTCCTGAGGTTTCCGAGCGGATCAGACAGTTTCACGCCGAGCGTGACCAACTGGTCTACTGCTAACCAACGTGCCGGAGCCTGAGGAGGGGTCGGCAGGATTCCATTGCCGAAGCGCGACGTGGTCAGCAGGGGATCACTTTTTAGCGGGGGGATTGCCAGCCGCGATTGTACGGCGAAGCCATTCGCGGGCTTGGGCACGCTCAGGTATATCCCGCAGAATCCAGGCGGGCGAGTGGTTCGGGTACGGAATGGGCACGAGCGTGAACGAACCGGCTACATTGCTTTCCTTTAAGAATGCCTCGACTTGAGAGACATCACTTTCGTGCGATATCCACTGCGGCCGATTGCCTAGGCGACGGAGCCTGCCAGCGGCTGACTTCGCATCTGATCCAGGGTATGGCCAAGTCCGTAAGCCGTCGAAGTGGCTGTGGCAAAAGAAGCCGCACCAAACGGACGCGATCGCGTCATCATTTAAGCCGATGTAATTGCACGCAATCGCACCTCGCGAAAAGCCACAGAGCACGACCCGAGATTTATCCCCTCCGTATCGCTCGCAGATATTTCTCACGGTTGCCACGCAATAGCGCTTCGTCTCCTCGACGTTTCCCCACCAGTGCAGGCAGTTCCGCTTAGAGCCATCCGCAGCCACCTCGACGAACGGAAGGCTTACCCAGAGGAATCCATTCCCGCCGCTGAGGCCATACCCAAGCATGCACGAGTCCGGAGTACCATCCGACACGTCACCGAGATCGTTTCGATAGCCGCCGTTCCCCGGATATTCGACGAGAACGGGATACGCCTTTTCGGGCCGCCAGTCATAAGGCAGATAGACGAGGTGCCGGACGTCACTGCTCTTCCACCCTGGAGTGACGGCTGTGACGCGCTTGCCCGCCACGGGCTCATCCTCGGTGACCTCAGGGATCGTAAGATCGGCTACTACGTCGTGAATGTTTGCGCGCTGAGCAACAGGCTCCGCTCCCGCAGCCAGGGCAGCCGATAGCCAGCAC
>CAMFLN010000540.1 GCA_945957305.1 uncultured Planctomycetaceae bacterium
TGCATCTGGTTCCCGTTTATCGTCGCCTGCTTAGCGACATGTTGACCCCCGTCACGGCGTGTCGTCGCGTCGACGCGGGCCGAGGAGCCTGCCTTTTCGAAAGCGTTGTCGGGGGCGAACGTGTGGGTCGTTACAGCTTCGTCGCGGCCGACCCGTTCCTGGAATTCGAAGCCCGTGGCAAGCAAATAACCATCACCCGCCTCACGGGCCAGACAACCCACAGCGAAGAGTTCGAAGCGGCCGATCCGCTCGAAGAGCTCAAGGCCCAGGTGAATCGCTGGCGCTCAGCCACGCTCCCTGACCTGCCGCCGTTTTGTAGCGGCGCCGTCGGCTATGCCGGCTACGACGCGGTACGCTATGTCGAGAACTTGCCAGACGCGCCCGAAGACGATCGGAACTTGCCCGACCTCGCGTTTGCTTTTTACGATCACATGCTGGTCTTTGACAATATTACGAAGACCATGACGGCCGTCGCGATGGCCCGCTTGGATGACGACAAGCGGTCGCCGGCCGACTTGCGCGCGGCTTATGACGACGCCTGCCGGCGCGTGGACTCGCTCGTGGGACAGTTGGCGCGCCCCACCGAAGAGTTACCACCGGTCGATATCAGCACGCGCGGCGAGCCGCAGGTGCAATTCGAGTCGAACTTCACGCGGGCCGGCTTCGAAGAGGCAGTCGAGCGCTGCCTGGAGTACATTCGCGCCGGAGATATCTTCCAGGTCGTGCTCAGCCAGCGTCTGAAGACCAAGATCAGCGCCCCGGCGTTCGAGATCTATCGCACGCTGCGGGTCGTCAACCCCAGCCCTTTCATGTTTTACCTGCGCACGCCGCGCGTGACGCTGGTCGGCAGTTCGCCGGAGATTCTTGTCCGTGTCATGCACGGCGAGGTCACCGTCCGCCCGCTGGCGGGGACGCGCCCGCGCGGAGCGACAGACGAAGAAGATCGGCGCCTGGCCGAAGAGCTGCTGGCCGATCCCAAGGAACGCGCGGAGCATGTGATGCTGGTCGACCTGGGGCGCAATGACGTCGGCCGTGTGGCACGCTATGGATCGGTAGAGCTGTCGGACGTGATGACGGTCGAACGGTATAGCCATGTCATGCATATCACGTCAAACGTCACAGGGCAGCTTGCCGAGGAGCACGACGCGTTTGACGCGCTGCGGGCCTGCCTGCCGGCGGGCACGGTGTCCGGCGCGCCCAAGGTCCGCGCCATGCAAATCATCGACGAGCTCGAACCCCATCGCCGCGGCCCCTACGCCGGCGCCGTCGGCTATTTCGACTTCAACGGCAACATGGACACTTGCATCGCCCTGCGCACGATGGTGATCCAAGGCGAATATGCCTATATCCAGGCGGGCGCCGGGCTCGTTGCCGACAGCGTCCCCGCGGCAGAATACCAAGAGACGTTGAACAAAGCGCGCGGCCTGCTCAAGGCCATCGAAATCACTGAACGACGCCTGCGCGGCACGTCGTGATCGCTCGCTCACGCGTCCAGGTGACGAGCGCTGGCTGAGTACCCCCCTACTGCGCTTTGCCGACAATCTCGGGATGCTTGTTCTGGATGAAGGCCACATTCGTCTCCGAATTCACGATCAGCTTCTCCCCCGCGAGTTTCAGTCGCAGCGTGACGATGAAGGGCGTTTCATAAAAGCAAAGCTTGATCGTGTAACCGTCGCTGTGCCCGGCGTAGGCCGCCGCGGCGACTTGCGGTTTCAAGAGCGCCCAGGTGGCGCGGCCGTCGAGCCACTCCCCTTTGCCACAAGTGATGCGCTGGTCCTCGCCGTCGATGCGCGCCGTTAGGACCAGCTCTCCCGTGGTCGTCGGCTCGATCGTCACAGCTTCAACTTTCAAGTCGTTGGACGGGAACGAGTACGTCTTTCGGCCCGGAATTGCGGGAGTTCCGTCACTCTCGGGAAAACGCACCGACAAGTTCTTCAACTTGCCCTGCAACTGCTCTTGGGTGTCGCGGGCGGTCGCCAGCGCCGCAGGTTGAAACGCCGGCAGCAGGTGGTCCCAGACCAGGTCCAAGACTTGTTGCATGTCGCGCAGGCCACTGGTGATGGCAATCACCGCGTCCTTCTCCGGCAACACGAGACAATACTGACCGAAGGCGCCGTCACCGCGATAAGCGCCATGACGGCAGCGCCAGAATTGATAGCCGTATCCTTGGTCCCAGTCACTAAACGGCCGGCTTCCGTTCGATGTCTGCCGCGCCGTGGCCGTGTCGATCCACTCCGCGGGCACCAATTGGCGATCCTGCCACTTGCCGCGCTGCAATAACAATTGACCAAACTTCGCAATGTCCTCCGTGCGAATGCTCAGGCCATAACCGCCCGTGGAAATCCCTTGCGGGCTCGTTTCCCAGGTTGGGTCCTCGATCCCCAGAGGAGCAAAAAGCCGCGACTGCAAGTAATCGAGCACCGTCTGTCCGGTGACTTTCTGCACGATGGCCGACTGCATGTACGTGGCCGAGGTATTGTAGAGAAAGTGAGTGCCTGGCTTGAACGGAACAGGATGCGCGAGAAAGACCTTGGTCCAAACCTCATCCGGTTTGCGTCCCGGCTCGGTTTGATGCCCCGTCGACATCCGCAACAGGTCGCTAACGCGCATCGCCTTGAGGTTATTGCTCGGTTCCTCGGGAGCATGCTCAGGGAAGAACTTCAAGACTTCGTCGTCCACGCTGAGCTTCCCTTCGGCGACCGCCAATCCGACCGCCGTGGAGGTAAAACTCTTACTCAGTGAGTAGAGCGAGTGTCGCGCCGTGGCGCGGTAGGGCGTCCACCATCCTTCGGCCACGACGTGGCCATGCCGCAGCAGCATGAAGCTGTTCAAGGTGTCGATCTTATCGAGCGCCCCGACGAGCGACAGGATGTTAGCCGACGGCACTCCCTGCTCCTCCGGTGTGCTGCGCGGCAGATTCTGGGCCCGCGCTACGCCCCCGCTTTGCAGCATTGCGACAGCCATCGTGGCAGCAAGAAGCGACTTCGAGGTTATGTGATTTTTCATGGCAGGAATGATCCAGAAGAACAGGGCCGCGGCGTGCGGGGCGTGGACAAGACTCGCTCAGCCTACTCGCCGGCCCTGTCGATTTCCAGAATGCGGCCTGCTTCGCCCCCGCAATTTGGCAAACATGGCGTAACAAGTTCTTGAATATTGCGCTAGAAGAACCAGTGGCAATCTTTTTTCCTTCCTGCCCAACCTGAAGCGAGGTCCCCCATGCGCCCTGTTGCGAAGCCCCTGATGATGCTCGCCGCTGTTGGTTATGGCGTGCTGTTTTCACTTTCGTTTACCGGGGCAGTCCGGCTTGGCTGCTGGCTGGTCGGGATGTCGCTGTCGGAACGAGTCATGGGGAATTTGTTCCTCAGCAGCAGTCTGTTGACCGGTGCCCTGTCAGCGTATCTTTACAGCCGCTCTTTGCGCCCCAGCACCTCGCCTGCCCGTCTTGCTGTACCCGCGACAAGAAGTCGCCCGTGACTTAAATCCCCCGGCCAGGGAGCCTATACTGCGACCAGTGCGCGATGTAATAAACAGCACGGAACTTCATTGGCGAACTTGGCACACGCCTCACGTGTCGGTCATCGCACGCTGAGTTGTCCATTCGCGAGCGAGTTACCCAACTCATGCAGATCCGCCCTTTCGCGCCGAGTGATGTGGATGCAGTAGTGCGTCTCGCACTGGACGCATGGCAACCGGTGTTCTCGTCACTGGAGGAGGTTCTCGACGCCGAGGTATATCGCGAGTTTTACCCCGACTGGAAAGTGAGCCAGCGCAATGCCGTCGTTGCGGCATGCGCGGCAGGCGCGCACGCCTGGGTCGCCGACATTGACGACAGGGTGGCCGGCTTCATTGTGGT
>CAMFLN010000541.1 GCA_945957305.1 uncultured Planctomycetaceae bacterium
ACGCAAAGGCAGAGGAGTCGTGTCATGCGAATCGAACGAGAACTGATGCGCGGCGCCGGTCCGGTGGCGGTGCTCAAGCTGCTCGAAGGGGGCGCCAAGTACGGCTACGAGCTGGTCGATACGTTGGCCCGGCAATCCGACGGCGTGCTCGATATGGGGCAGGCGACTCTCTATCCGTTGCTTTACAACCTCGAAGCGCAGGGGCTGGTAAAGAGCGAGTGGCGCGAGTCGGAATCGGCACGCCCGCGGAAGTACTACTCGCTGACCGGCAAAGGAAAGAAACGCCTGGCCCATGACGTCGAGCAATGGCGCGCGGTGGCGCATGCCATGCGCGGACTGGGAGTTTTGCAGCCGGGACTCGGAGGGATCGCTTAGCCGCCACTCGTTTTGCAGAGTCCGCGGACACCATTTCTTCCCAGGCGAGTCGAGCCATGCGAGACTTTTACGATCCGACGCCCCCCGCGACATTATGGGGCAGGGCACGCTTCACGCCGCTGGCGGATTTTATGCGCGGCCGGCTGACCGCGCGACTCGATCCGCGCACGCTCATTGCCGAGGCTCAACTGCCCGAACCTCTGCCCGGCGTTATCTACACGGTAGCGCGACGGAGTCGTCTGTGGCTTGGCGAGCAAACGGACGTCGTCCGCGAGTTGGTCGCGCACTTTGCCGACGGCTTGGAAACCGGCCGCTCGGCCGACCAATTGGCCGCGGATTTTGGACCACCGGCGCAGGCCGCGCGGTTGATTCGGCGTGCCAAGTTGCGGAAGCGGCCTCTCCCTTGGCAGATGTTGCGTTGGACGGGGCAGGCTCTGCTCGCGACGCTCGGATTGTTTCTGGTGGTCTACGGCCTGCTTGCCCTGCGTTTCTTCCTCTCGGCTCCTGATGTTGCGCACAATTACTGGCACGACATCAATCAAGCGCGTCGGGCGAGCAACAATGATGCGGCCTGGCCGATCTATCGCCGGGCGCTCGTGGCGCTCGGCGACCCACGCGACAAAGTGAATCATCCGCGCGTCGAATGGGGCTGGGCGGACGCCGGTCCGCAGGGGCCGCATTGGGACCAATTCGTCAAGACCGTCGAGCTGCAGCAGCCCGCGATTCGCTTGGCCCGTGACGCCGCGCGCCAATCGCGCCTGGGTTACCTGGTGGGTGATCCGGCGGATTACGACTTCTATCACCGGGCCAACGCCGATTGGATCGCGCAAGGACCACCGCAAGACGCCAGCGATAACCCCGAACTGTGGGGAACGCTGTTAGGTGGCGTGCAGAACCTGCGCGACCTGGCGCGGTTCGTCGATGCCGATGCGGTCGTGGCGGCAGCGCAAAACGACGGCCCCCGCGCGCTCGAGGACCTGACAACCATGGTCCGCATGGCCGAGCAGATCTGGCAACCTCGTTCCTACCTGGTCGAACAAATGATCGCCATGGTGGTCTATCGAATCGCCCTTGAGCGGACGGTGCAGATCGTGGACAAGATGCCCAAGACGTTCAGCGATGATCAATGGCGCGACCTGGCGCATGCCCTCGCCTCATTCCGGCAAGGTGACCTCGTGTATGACATGAGCGCCGAGGAAATTGCCTTCGACGATCTCTTGCAACGCTTTTATACCGATGATGGCCACGGTGATGGGCATGTGACGCTGAAAGGGCTTGAGTGGTGGACCAACAACTTTCCCGCGATACCGGATAAAAATCAACGCGCGTGGCAAGACGCTCTGCTGCGCGTCGCGGGCCCTGGGTTTGCGGCGCTTGTTGCCGGCCGGGCAGAAACCCGCGAGTTGTACCAACGGGTTGCCCAGGCCGAGGCCGACGCGCACCAAGGTCCCCCTTGGGAATGGGACCGCCAGAAAATCAGAGATGCCGATCGCGTGTTGCAGGAACCGAACCTCAACAAGGTGCGGTATTTTTTGGCCGGCCTGGTGCAGCCGATGCGGTCAGGGCTGTACATCAACACCGAAGCCATGGTCCAACGTCGCGACGCCACGCTGACGGTGATTGCCTTGGAACTCTTTCACCGTCGTCATGATCGATGGCCGACGACGCTCGACGAGTTGGTGCCGGCGCTACTGCTTGCCGTGCCGCTTGATCGTTTCGACGGACAGCCGCTGCACTACGTTGTGCGTGAGGGTCGGCCTGTGCTGTACAGCCTGGGCGCGGATTTGGACGATGATGGCGGACAGCCGACGAAGAAGCCATCCTCTGCTGAGCCGGGCCCTGACGATTATGGAAAACTTACCGCCGCAGAGCGCGAACGCCGTCAACGGCCCAATGCTTTCGGCATTCCCGAAGGCGAAATTTATAACACCGAGCGCAACGGCGATTGGATTTTCTTCCCGCCGCAGTATGAATTGGGGACTGAGCCAGAGGGAGATTCTTCACCAACGTCGCAGGTCGACGACACAGGGGAAGAAGCGGGCGGAGCGGAGGCAGCGGGGCCGGAACAGCCCGAGGCTGCAGACGTGCCAGCCAGTTTTACCGTCGGCCCGTAGGGCTACCGGTCAGGTGGCAAAGAAACGATCCGCCGTTGACGCAGAGACGCGCCGGCAGAGCCTCGGACCGCATCGGTCACGAGAACACTGCCGCTTTTTCGTAAGTCCGATCTGCGCGTATCTGCGTCATCTGTGGATAAATTCTACCCCAATCTTTCCCTGACGCTCGTGTCACTTCGCGTCGACGGCCTTTTCGGCCAACAGCTCGATGATGCGCTTTCGCGCGACCTCGTCACCGTGCGCGCCTTGCCAGGTCAGTTCGCCGTACCACCAGTAGCGCACTTGCCCGCGGCGATCGACCAGGTAGACGCTCGGCCACAGGTGGTTGGCCCAGGCATTCCAGTTCGCGCCCTGCATGTCGGCGGCCACCGGATATTGGATGTCTCGCGTTTTGACGTTCTGCGCGAGGTTGTCCAGCGAGCGCTCGGCCGCGGTCTCGGGCGTGTGAATGCCGAGCACGGTTAATCCTTTGTCCGCGAAGTCGCGATGCCAGTCTTGGTAGTGCGGCAAATTATGCACGCAATTGATACAGCCGAAGGCCCAGAAGTGCACCGCTACGACGCGCCCCTTGAGTTTCGCGAACGACAGCGGCTCGGTATTGATCCAGCGTTCGACATCGCGCAATTCGGGCGCCTGGCAGGCGACCTGTTGCACACGTGTAAAGTCGAAGGGGCTGCCGGCCAATTTGGCGAGCGTGTCGCTCTGCTCGCTGCTAAGCGTGGCGAGAATCTGTTTCTCGACGTTGGCCGCCGGCGTGCCGACTTTCGCCTCGCGGGCGGATTTGAGCAACTTCGTGATTCCGTCGACTTGCGACGTAGAAAGCTTCAGCGCCTCGGAGTACGGCGGCGCCACCAGCGCCGGATAACCTTGCGCGCGCAGCAACAGCTCGCTGAGCCGTTGTCGCTGCGGCTGTTCGAGCGTGGTTTTTAGCCCGGCCTCGACCTGCTCGGCCAGGGCGTTGCGTTCGGATTGCTTTTGGTCAGCAGGGTAATCGCGCAAGAGGAACAGCGGGTATTCGACTTCGGCGACCAGCGCCGTGATCTTCGCCCGCTGGAGCTTGTCGAGATTCAACTCTTTTTGCGCCATCGGGTCGCGTACCAGTTGCACCACCAGGGACGCGTCCCGCGCCGCAGGTGACGAATCGTCAGCACTTGGTTTCGATTCTTGGGCAAGAACCGTAGAGCAAATGCTGGCGAAGAAGACGGGTATCGACCAAATGCAGCTTTTGCCGACGAAGCGCGGTACGCCTTTCGTCATATGCCGCTTGATGCGCGACATATCGACCTCCCCTGGGCGTGCAGAACTACACGCTCTCTAAATGGATTCGTGGCGCAGGCGGTTCCGGTAGCCCGCACCCTTGAGC
>CAMFLN010000542.1 GCA_945957305.1 uncultured Planctomycetaceae bacterium
TGTCAATTGCCGCACGCGCGGCCTGCGGATCGCCGTGGTAATAGCGCGCTTCGGCAATGCGCTCGATCGTGTCGGCGCCGACCATAAAGGTCGCGCCGGGGAACAACCGCGACTTTTCGACGAACGTCGGCGCACGCGTCAGCCATAGCGGTTCGCTCCCCGTAAATTGTTCGCTCCGTAAGCGCATTTCATGAAAGTCGAGCGCCGGCTTATCGACATTGGCAATCGAGATCTCCCACTCGACCGGTAGGCCAAGTCGCTGCTGCGCGACGCGCGCCATCGCCCGGTGACCGTCGTGCAGCGGATGAAAGGCGCCGGGAAAGATCGTTCGCCGCGCGGGCACGCCGGCCGGAGAAACTGCGAGATGGTCGGCCCGCCCGGCAATGTTCTTCGCCAGTACGGCATTCTTGGAGCCCGAAAACAGCTCTTGCCAATCCGGAGGCGCGACCATACCGGTTTCGAGCAGATCTTCGCCCGATTGCAGGTCGAGCGGCAAACGCTCCGGCAAGCCGCCGGCGCTCGCCAAGGCGTTGAGAATCAAGCGCGCAGCAATTAGTTCTTCCTGCGTGCGCGTGCGCGCCCCTTTCACCAGTTCCAGCGAATACACGTTGGTCGCCGCGGCCGTTTGCACGGCCACGTGAATGCGATGGGCGCCACGCTTGGGCCGATCGCTTGCCAAGCTAGCCGTGCAACCGACCCCTACCACGAGGCCTGATGTTTTTTCCGCCTCGGCGTATTGCACGGCACGTTGATAACCGGCTACCGCCATCAGCCGAGCTGTGTGCTCGCTACAAAAGGTTTCCGGCCGTGCGCCCAGCCATTCTGCGAGCGCCGTGGACGAGTACGGAACCGTGGCGGCAAGCACCGTGCGCGAGCCACCAGGCACGCTCAATAGTGCCGAAATCGCACCGCTGCCGCCGCCGGTGACCGCCAGCACGGTGCGCAGCGAGCTGGCATGGATGCGAGCGACAAACTGCTCGGGCGCGACGGCAGGAACGAATGGGCTGGACAAGAGCGAACGTTCCTCGTACTGAAGTGTCCCCAACTACATAGTCGACGGTCGCCAGCGGTTCCCCGCACCCCGTTTCAGGGGGAACCGCGCTCATCACCCGCAAATATACTTCCCGTACAACAATGCCTGATTCCGAGGTTGCAGCCGGCCGACGTGCATTCGGCTCGTCATTCCCTATCATCCCGCATAGAATTCGCCCCGTGAAGCCTACCCGCCCGCCATTCACGGCCCGATTCGTGCGGATGGAGCCGTTTCTGCTCGGCACGGCGCTTAGTGGTGTGTCGTCACTGGGGTATAGCTGCGCGAACATCTGCCTGCGCTGGCTGACGCATTGCGACCCTCTCTTGGTGTCTTGCATCAAGGCGGTGCCCACCATGTTGGTGGCAACTGCCCTGGTGATCATGAGCACGACGCGCGGCACGATACGCTGGCCGCGCATGCCCGCCTTCCTGGGACTAGCCTGCGTGGGGATGACCGCACAATTGGGCGGCAACGGGCTCTTTCAATGGGCGATGGGCGAAGTGGGACTGGCGCTGACGGTGCCGCTGTGTGCGGGCACGATGATCATCGCTGCCACCATCCTGGGCCGGGTCTGGTTGGGAGAAGGGGTGACGATGCGCTCGGCGGCGGCCTTGAGCCTGCTGATCTCGGCCATTGCCGTGCTGAGTTTCGGCGCCGAGCGTCATCCGCAGATCGCCGAGTTGGCGACGGCCGATGCCCCGATCACGATCGCCTTGGCGGCTGCCTGCCTGTGCGGAATTGCTTATGCCGTACTGAACGTCACCATCCGCCGCTTGGTCACCGGATCGATGCAGATGCCCGTCGTTTTGGCCACGGTCAGCAGCATTGGTGTGATCAGCCTGGGCCTGGCCAGCATTTATCGCGCGGGCTGGGAGTCGCTGGCGGCGACGGAGCTGACAGACATTGGCGTCATGTTCATTGCAGGGACGTTCAACGCGGTGGGCTTTTTCACTCTGACGCGGGCCCTGCAATTGGTCTCCATCGTGCAGGTCAACGCGGTGAGCGCCTCGCAGTCGGCATTGGCCGCCCTGGCCGGTGTGGCGCTCTTTGGAGAAAGCCTGACGGCCAGCCTGATTGTTGGCGTTACGTTGACGATCATCGGCCTGTCGATCGTCGATCGCGGCAAGAAGCTTCCCGGGGCGCACCCGGGCGATAGCACCACGAGCGACGCGCCGTCGGCGGACGACGACACTGCCGCGGCACAGGTTCAACTACCGGCGGCCGCGGTTTTGCCCCGCGAACCCACGATCAGATAGATCGCGGGCAGGATAATCAGCGTCATCAGCGTGCTCGAAATGACGCCGCCAATGACGACTGTCGCCAAGGGGCGTTGCACCTCGGCCCCAGTGCCTGTGCTCGTCGCCATGGGGACGAATCCCACGCTGGCCACGAGCGCCGTCATGATAATCGTGCGCAGGCAAGAGAGCGCAGATTCGGGAATCGCGTCCTTGATCGGCACTCCTTCGTTCAATAACTGTCGCAGTGCCGAGACGAGGACCATACTGTTGAGAACGGAAACGCCCGACAACGTGATGAAGCCGATGGCCGCGGAAATCGAGAGCGGCATCTCGCGCAGGGCCAGGGCGATGATGCCACCGATGCAGGCGAAGGGCACACTGATAAAGACAATGGTGGTGTCGCGCAGGTTGTGATACGTCAAATAGAGCAGCACCACGATCATCGCCAGCGCCAGCGGCACGACGATCGCCAGTCGCGTCTTGGCACGTTGCAAGTTTTCGAACTGTCCGCCCCAGTCGATTCGATAGCCCTCGGGCAGAACCATTTTTTCGTCGATCTTTTGTTGGGCCTCGGCCACGAAACTGCCGACGTCGCGGCCGCGGACGTTGCACTGCACCGTGATGCGACGCTTGCTCCATTCGCGCGAAATCGTCTTCGGCCCTTCGATCAAATTGACCTCGGCCAGCCGCGACAGGGGAATCCGTTCGCCGGCAGGGGTCGAGATCAAAATATCTGCGATCGCGTTGGGATTGGCGCGAAGATGTTCAGGCAAGCGAGCGGTCAGGGGAAAGGGAATCTGCCCCTCGATCACATTGCCCAACTCCATACCCCCGACGGCCTCGACCGTATCGAGTACCAGCCGCGACGACACGCCATAGCGGGCGATCTGATCCTGGCGAATACGAATCTGCAAAACTGGCTGCCCGGCAATTTGCTCGGTCGCCAAGTCGACACAGCCGCGCACGTCACGCAGGATGCGTTCCAGGTCGCGCGCGTATTTGACGAGGGTATCGAAGTCATCGCCAAAGAGTTTCACGGCCACGTCCGAGCGCACGCCGGAGATCATTTCATTGATGCGCTGCTCGATCGGCTGGGTAAACCAGTTGATCTGCCCGGGAATATCGGCGACCTCTTTCTCCATCAGCGCGACAAGTTCGTCCTGCGTCGTGGCCCGCTTCCAACGTTCGCGTGGAAACAAGGCAATGAACAGGTCGGTCATCTCGACACTGCTGGCGTCGGTCGCGACTTCCGGTGCGCCAACACGGCTCCAGGCGTGCGACACCTCGTCAGGGAACTTTTCCAGCAGCAACTTTTCGATTTGCGTGTTGACGCGAATCGATTCTTCCAGGCTCGTCCCGGGCGGGCGCACAATGCCGATCACGATAGCGCCCTCGGAAAGACGCGGCACGAATTCCGATCCGAATGACAAGGCCAAGATCGTCGCCATCACCAGCGCCGCACCCGCTACTGCTAGCACCAAGTAGCGAAACTTCAGGCAGAGCCGCAGCACAGGCGCATACCTGTCTCTTATACACATCTCCGAGCCCACGAGACGTAGAGGAATCGCG
>CAMFLN010000543.1 GCA_945957305.1 uncultured Planctomycetaceae bacterium
TGTATAAGAGACAGCGTCGGCACCGATAGTCATACCACGATGATCAACGGGCTGGGCGTCTTGGGCTGGGGCGTAGGGGGCATCGAGGCCGAGGCCGTGATGCTCGGTCAGCCGCTGTATATGTTGCTGCCCGAGGTTGTCGGCTTCGAACTCACCGGCCAGTTGCCGCCGGGGACCACGGCCACGGACCTGGTGCTGACTGTGACGCAAATCCTGCGCAAGGCGGGGGTCGTCGGCAAGTTCGTCGAATTCTTCGGCGCCGGCGTATCGAACATGAAGCTGGCCGACCGCGCCACGATCGGTAATATGGCGCCCGAGTACGGCGCAACGATGGGCTTTTTCCCTGTCGACGACGAAACGCTCCGCTACCTACGGATGACAGGCCGCACCGAGGCCGAGGTGCAGCTCGTCGAGCGCTATACCAAGGAACAAGGGCTGTTCCGCACCGACAGTACGCCGACGCCGAAGTTCAGCCAGACGCTGTCGCTGGACCTGGGCACCGTCGTTCCCAGTCTCGCTGGACCGAAGCGTCCGCAGGATCGCGTCCCGCTGGCGAACATGCAGGAATCGTTCCGCAAATCGTTGCGGGCTCCGATCGCCGAACGAGGCTTCGCTCTGGGAGATGCCGACCTGGCCCGCAAAGGCACGGTCGCCAACAACGGCTCGTCGAGCGAGATCGGCCACGGTGCGGTGGTAATCGCTGCCATCACCAGTTGCACAAACACGAGCAATCCTTCGGTGATGCTGGGGGCCGGATTGCTGGCGAAGAAGGCGGTGGAAAAGGGGCTGAAGGTGAAGCCGCACGTCAAAACCAGCCTCGCGCCCGGATCCCGCGTCGTGACAGATTACCTCGAAGCGGCCGGCACCACGCAGGCGCTCAACGCGCTCGGTTTCAACACCGTGGGTTACGGCTGCACGACCTGCATTGGCAATAGCGGCCCGTTACCGCAGAACGTGGCCGACGCCGTGACCGCAGGAGACCTGGTGGCCTCGGCCGTGCTCAGCGGCAATCGCAATTTCGAAGGGCGCATCAATCCGCTGGTCAAGGCTAACTATTTAGCCAGCCCGCCGCTGGTCGTGGCGTATGCCCTGGCCGGCACGACCGACATCGACCTCGAAAAGGAGCCGCTGGGCCCGGGCCGCGACGGCAAGCCGGTTTATCTAAAAGACATTTGGCCGACGCAAAAAGAAGTCAGCGACGCGATTGAGAAGGCCGTGCGACCGGAAAGCTTTCAGAAACGCTATTCCGGCGTCTTCGAATCGAATGACCGCTGGAACCATATCAAGGTTACCGGCAGCGATCTCTATGCCTGGGATGCGAACAGCACGTATATCCAGGAGCCACCGTTCCTGACCGAGTTGCAGGCGGCCGTCACGCCGGTGCAACCGATCAAGGGAGCCCGGGTGCTGGCGGCGCTGGGCGATTCAGTGACGACTGACCACATCTCTCCGGCCGGTTCGATCAGCACCAAGAGTCCGGCGGGCCAATTCCTGGTCGCTCATGGCGTGGATCCGCGCGATTTCAACAGCTACGGCGCGCGGCGCGGTAACGATCGCGTCATGACTCGCGGCACGTTCGCCAACATTCGCATTCGCAACCTGCTGGCCCCCGGGACCGAAGGGGGTGTCACGCGCCATCTGCCCGATGGCGCGGTGATGCCGATCTACGACGCGGCGATGAAATATCATGCCGAGAAAGTTCCCTTGGTCGTGCTGGCAGGCGCCGAATATGGCACCGGCAGCAGCCGTGACTGGGCCGCCAAGGGGACCATGCTCCTGGGGGTGCGCGTCGTCATCGCCGTCAGCTACGAACGCATTCACCGCAGCAATCTGGTCGGCATGGGCATCCTGCCGCTGCAGTTTCCGCAAGGGCAAACGTGGCAATCGCTGGGCCTGACGGGCGAAGAAACCTTCGACGTTCTTGGGCTCGACGACAACATCAAGCCGCGCAGCCAGATCACGGTGAAGGCCACCAGCCCCGCCGGCAAGTTGACCGAGTTCCAAGCCACGGTGCGTATCGATTCGCCGGTCGAAGTCGATTACTACCGCAACGGCGGCATCCTGCAGACCGTGCTCCGCAAGCTAGCGAGTGAGAAATGATGGAGTAGTTGGTAGTCGGTAGTCAGTAATCCGTACGGAAGAATACGCGGCTTGCGTCAACTGACTACTATCTACCGATTACTGTCTACCACCTACTTCTTCTCCAGCAATGCTGCGTGTAGCAGGTCTTTGGGATCTGCGGGATTTTCTCCCAGCAGGCGGTAATGCCGTGTGATCCACTTGGCCAACTCGTCGGCGTAGCCATCGTCAGTGACATGGATACGTTTGAAGCCGTAGACCTCGATGTCCTCGTCGGTCAGCACGAAATAGTCGGGCGGTGATTTCTCGAACGCCGCCACGACCGCCTCTTCGCCGAACATCAGCATTTCGACTGGCATCAGCGAAATGTACGGCACCGGATCGCGCCGCCGCGTGAGATAGTTGAGCATGATCCCCTCGGGTGCCGCGGCCAAAGTGCCCTCAGGTTTTGCCAGTTGATCCAACTCCGCCAGGATGCGGTTGATTTCCTTGCCGCGGGCGTCGGCCATGAAGACATCAGCGCCTGTTCCAACTGGCACGTTGATCGCATGCAGAAAGGAAGCTGTCTCGACCAGGCAGCGGGCCACGACCAAGAGTAATACCGCTAGAAACGCCCCGCGCAGCATCGCCCCCGTGCCGGACAGGCGGGCCAGCACCAGGGGCAGATAGTCCCAAACCAGCAGGATGAGCACCAACGTCCCGGGCATCGTCAAATAAAACCCGTAGTGGTTGATCCGCACCTGGAAGATGATCTTGGCCGTCATCAGCAAGCCAAAGAGCGAAAGGGCGCTCAGCAGCGCAAGCTTGCCGCGATCCAAACCCGCCGCGCGACGACTCCAAGCCGCGATGAGCCCGACTAAAGCGACACCCAGCAACACGGGGAGCGGCCGCACCGTGTCGTTGAAGGGAATTCCGTCGAAATGCCACCACAGGCTGACGGCCACGACCAGGAAACAAGCCACGGCGCCGACCAGGCGCTGCCATCGTGAATTCCAGTTCAACAGCCCTATGCCGGCCGGCAACCCCAGCACCACTCCGCACCAGAACAAAATCGACAGCATCACCGCCATGTGCCGTAGGGGGTCGCTCGCGCCCATGGAACGTTGGTAAAAGGGAAGCGAAGTAATTCGCGAGGCGAAAACAAATTTCCAGCCTCCCAGCGTCGCTGCAAGGGCCGCCGACAGTCCCAACGAAACGGCCAGCAGTAGCGTGGCCACCACGATCGGCGCCAATAGTGCGCCCATGAAGACTCCCGCCGTTCGCGCGAGACCCGCCGTGCGCGATTCCTGCACCGCAAACGCCATGGTCAATCCGAGCACACAGGCCGGGAATACCGCCAGGAAAACCTCGGGCTTTGTCAGGAAGGCCAGGCCAACGAAAAAGCCGCACCAGCCGACATCAGCCAGCTTTCCCGTTTGTGCATAGCGAGCCACAAACCACAACGCCGCCAGTGACAGCGTCAAACCGTGCGTCGCTTCGTGCGAATAGGGACAGATGTAGTTGTAATTTCCCGCGAGCGTATAGCGGGAAAAAGCGAATACACAGACAAACACCAGGCAGCCGAGCGTGGCCGCCAGTCGACTTCCCGCGCGCGACAGCACGGCGTACCACAGGCCCAAGTGGATTCCCAGCACCGCAAGGTTTGCCAAGGCGAGCGTGCGCAGGCTGGTGCCACACAGGCGGAACCACAACGAATTCACATACGGCGAAAAGGGGCCATTGAAATAAGCAATGTCGCGATACAGTACCTCCC
>CAMFLN010000544.1 GCA_945957305.1 uncultured Planctomycetaceae bacterium
CCTTCATATACAGCCCTTGACGCCCGCATACCGCACGAATATAACTCGTTGGTTAATTAACTTATTGGTAAATCACCTAGCGAGCCGTAAGTCATGGCCGATCACCTGAGTCAGGCGTTTGCGGCGCTGGCCGATCCTACGCGCCGGGCGATGCTCAACCGCTTGTCGCGCGGCGAGGCCAATGTCTCGGAACTGGCCAAGCCGTTTCGCCGATCCATGAGCTTGCCGGCGATCACCAAGCATTTGAAGGTTTTGGAGAAAGCAGGATTCGTCACCAAGACCCGCGAGGCCCAGTGGCGCCCTTGCAAGCTCAACGCCCACGCCTTCAAGGACGTGGCCGATTGGATCGAGCAATATCGGGCGTTCTGGGAAGAAAGCTTCGATCGACTGGAAGATTATCTGCGGACAATCACAGCGAAAGCAGAGACCGGCGAGACACCATCCACGACGGCAACGACAGAACAGAAGGGAACCGCGAAGAGCAATACAGAGAAATCAGAACCCGAGAAAGCCAGTCCCGCAAAGACACCAACATCAACACTTAATACATCTTCGTCCCGGTCACCCCTACCCAAATCGACTACGCTGCCTGCCGCGAAAGGAAAAACCCATGGCCGCAAAAAATAAGCCCAACGAGTTGTACATCACACGTATTTACGAAGCGCCGCGGGCGCTTGTGTGGGATGCCTGGACCGACCTGGAACAAGTTGCGCAGTGGTGGGGTCCGCGCGGATTCACGATTACAACGCATAGCAAGGATTTGCGTCCCGGTGGCCATTGGCACTATACGATGCATGGGCCCGACGGCGTCGACTACATCAACAAGACGAAATACTTCGAGGTCGAGGAACAGGCCAAGCTGGTTTACGACCATGGCGGCAATGACGAGCAGGCGCCCCTGTTTCGCGTGACGGTCCTGTTTTCCGACGTGGACAACGGCAAGACGAAATTGGAAATGACGATGGCGCTCCCCACACCGGAAGCTGCCGTCGAAATTCGCAAGTTCATCAAGAAAGCCAGCGGCGATTCCACCTGGGACCGGCTGGCCGAATACTTGGAAAAGGAAACGACGGGCAAGGAAACTTTCGTCATCAATCGCACGTTCGCAGCGCCGCTGGACGTCATGTTCCAAATGTGGACTGATCCCGCTCACTTCGCGGCCTGGCTCCCCCCCACCGGATTCACCATGCAATTTCTGCGGTGCGACATTCGTCCCGGCGGCAGTGGTTTCTACTGCATGAGCGGGGCGAACAATATAAAAATGTATGGCCGCACCCAATACCTGGAGATTGATAAGCCCCATCGCATCGTCTATACGCAG
The DNA here is from genome assembly GCA_945957305.1 of uncultured Planctomycetaceae bacterium. Lineage (GTDB taxonomy): Bacteria > Planctomycetota > Planctomycetia > Pirellulales > JACPPG01 > JACPPG01. The sequence goes on from CAMFLN010000544.1 coordinate 1,322, forward strand.
CAGTTCTGCGACGAGCAGGAAAACATCTCGCGGCATCCCATGGCCCCCACCTGGCCCGAGACGATGCTCACTGTCGTGCAACTGACGGCCGAGGACGATCAGCACACACGCGTGACGGTCACCTGGGAACCGCACGGCGCGGTCACGCCTGCGGAACTCGAAACTTTCATCAAGGCGCGTGCCGGCATGACGCAAGGTTGGACCGGCTCGTTCGACAAACTTGATGAGTACCTGGAAAAACGCTAGCGCAATGCCCACGAGGAAGGGCAGAACTCCACGTCCTCCCAGTGCGTATTAAATATAGAGGGGCAGGAAAAATGGGCCGGCCGGAAGATGTCATCCGGCGGCCCTGGCATCGGAGTTTGTCCAGGAGGTGCTGACACAGTACCGACCGTAGCACAAAGGGAGCCTCGCGGCCTCGAGTGAGACTTCGACGTTACGTGGCCGAAAGGCGCCAAGGCGCGCCTCTCAGCAAACCGATTGCCGGTAAGATCGACTCACAGCCCACGAGGCTCAAGCCGCCGAAAGGCGGCTTTTTCTTGCGCGGTACCTGTGCGCAAGAATGCCAGTTCGCTGCCTCGACTCTACTTCGCGGCAGGCTCATCCGGAGCCGGGCCAGCGTTAATCGCTTGCAACAAACCATCGCGTTCCGCGGGATCGAGCGTTTGCAGTGCGCGATCGCGCTCCAGGCGGCGGCGATCACGGTACCCTTTTTGTATAGCCCGACCAATGTGTTCGGTCGCCGTGCGCCGCGCTTCTGCTTGCAATTCGGGCGTGCCGGCGACAGTGCCGTGGAGCGCGGCGACAACCCCCAGGTCATATAAAGCCTGGGGACTTTTGATCTGCTCCGGCGGAATGACCGCATCGCGATGGCCGTTTTCGCTGAAACCGATGAACCGCTGCAGTCGCTGCTGCGCTTCCGCAATCAGTTGACTGGCATCCGCGGATTTCTGCTGCACCGCCAGGCGGGCGCGGGCCACAGCGGCGCCGGCCTTCAGGTCCAGTCCGTTGAGCGAATCGGCCAGGTCTGCGCTTTTTTCGTCCGCCTGCGCGATCAAGGGCTCCGCTGCCGCTACGTCTCCCTGATCGAGGTGCAACTCGGCTTCGCGCAGACAGCTGAAAATCAGGTCTGTCTTGAATTTGACCACCGAGCGTTTTTCGTCGTGCAGCTTGCGTTGAATCGCGCTCGCCTGGCGAAAGTTTTCGATAGCGTCGGGAATCTTGTCGAGCCAGGCGGAAAGTCGGCCCGAGTTCTGATAGCTGCGCGCCAGTTCAAAGCGACGTTCTTCGTTGTCGGGTTCTTCCTGTACGAGGCTTTCGCGGATTTTTTGCGATTCATCGTATGCGCTTCGTGCCGCGGCCTCGTCGCTGGCTTCCAGATACGCGTCCCCCTGATAGCCGTGGCTTCGCGCGAGCTCCTGCCGGTAACGACTACAGGCCGCATTGGCGGAAGTATCACCCGCCGAACTTCTGCCTTGCACTTCGCTTTCGCAGAAATCCCGCACCAGGCCTTCGAGATAATTCTGGCTGACGCGGTATTGCTCCAACGCTTCTTTCAGCCGCGCATCGAGAGCCTGGTAGTTGTACGCCAGGTTGTGGTAGCAGATTCCCAGCAGGAAGCGGTACGTCGGATTGCGTGGATCGGAATCAAGCAGCTGACGCAGCGTTGCTCCGGCTTCCTCCAGCTCATTGCGGGCGTCTCGTTGTCCCAGGTCCGTCCGCAATTCCCCTCGCTTGATGTGCAGCTCGGGAATTCGTTCGGGCGGAATCTTGCGGCCGTTGTGTTGCAGGACATCCTGGTAGGCAATCGCGCGCTCGTATAGGGTATTGCCCAATTGTTGATCGAAGACTTTGATCTCGTCGGCAAACTCGCCAAAAAGATTGTCGTACTCCGGATAATTCGCCAGGTACTCCTGGTTGCGCAGTGCAAACGACTCGCAATACTCCACCAGATTCTGGCGCAGTTTGACCAGCTCGGGCAGGTCGCGCAATTCGTCACTCGTCGCTTCACCGAAGACCGCACGAATGGTGCTTACGGATTGCTGAAACAAGTCGCTGGCTTCAACTTTCAGCCGCCGTTCACGCTCGAACAGGAGCGACGTGACGACCGGAATCGCGCACAGAATTCCCACCAGCGTCACCATCGTTGCGCGCCAGCGCACACGCTGCCAACGGGCGCGAGCACGGCGCTGCGGCAAGTCACGCAGGCGATCCGCCAAGGCGCGGGCCGAGGCGAACCGCCGCTCAGGATTCCCCGCCACGCAATCCGCGATGTCCTGCTTCAGCAGCGGATCGTCAATCGCGTGTTCCCAACCCGGCGCCAGCGCTTTGATCTCGCCCACCACCATCTGATAGAGAAAGATGCCCAACGAATAAATGTCCGAGCGGGTGGTGGCCGGTTTGAGATCGATCAATTCGGGGGCCATGTAGGCCATCGTTCCGCCCGAGGTATCGAGCGCGCCCGAGGCGCGTGCCGACTCGAGCGTTTGCGATTT
>CAMFLN010000545.1 GCA_945957305.1 uncultured Planctomycetaceae bacterium
AGGCAACGTAGCGCGCGACGTATGCTTCCAAGTCGCCGCTTCGCGCATAGTCGGCAGCGAAGGGGACAATGCATTCCATCGTTTCGGCGTGTTCGATTTCAAAGGGCGCGCCAAGCGGCCCCGCCACCGCGTTCAAGGGCGCCGCCAACTCTTCCAGCGAACGAAAATAGATCGGCATCGTTACGCGACGGTAAGCGGACGCGTCAAGTCGGCCTGCCTCGATCAAGTCACGGCAGGCATCATGCAGCAGATCATACAGGCCTTCGCCAGTGCAATAGCTTTCATCTCGGCCGGGCTGCGCGACCAATAACCGCGCGCCGGGCGCCAATTCGTTCGCCCGCGCCGCATAAAAACGTTCCAAGTCATGCGCCGCCTGCTGCGAGTACGCTTTCACGACAGTCGCCGGAACTGGCACATCCGCCCGGTGCTGACGTGGGCCGAGGTAGACGATGAAATCCGCAAGCGGCGCGTCGGGCAAGCGGTCCATCCACAGCACCGAGTTAAACGACATTCCCAGGTGCACGCTGCCAGGAGGGCATAACGCCTGGTAGAAAGAGCCTCCGACCGCCGAGGGATAGATGCCGCGGCTGCTGCTGTCGTGCCAGCCTGTTGCCACGAGGTTGCGAAACAGCTGATTGAAGTTATTCGTCGGCAAGTCGCATAGAACGGGACACAACGGATTGGACGCGCCGCGGCGACGCAAGGCGCCAATCAATTGCACCATGGCCCGCAGGGCATTGCTTCCTTCTGAACAGCCGTAATCGACCAGTATCAATGGACGGTCCGCGGCCGGACAGATCACGCTCTCTGCCGCGCGGTCGATCCAGGGAAGCAATGCCTCGATGGCAGCGCGCTGGCCTGACGAGTTTTCATCGTAAAATCCTTCTCCCTTCATTCCGCTGGTACTGGGCATTGGCGACGTCGGGTTCTGGGCTGTAGGGGATTGTGATTCGACAATTGCTTACTTCACAAAATCGTGTTGCAGCACTTCTTGTTTCGTATCCGGCGCGTCCTCGTCCTCATCATTCCCGCAAATGCAGTAACACCCTCATCGCAGTGATCGACGCAACCTTGCCGCTGACGAACGACCCTCGCCCGCGTTATCAAGTTCAAGAAGCGGGATCGAAGCCGAACACGCGTAGCTCTTGGCAGCAGCGGCAGGCCTGCGCGAGGCGCGCGGCCCAGCCGATCGCCTCTTCGCGCGAGGGGAGTTCGAGCACGGTGAAGCCGCCCGTGAGCGGTGGCGCCCACGGGTATCCGCCTGCGGAGAATGTACCATCGGCCGAGACGAGCAGCGGCGGGACCGCTTCGTCGATACCGCCGCCAAAGACATAGACCCCAGCGGCTTTCGCTTCGTCGATTACCGCGCGCGCGTCGCCACCAACCGCCTCCAATTTGTCGGCGGGCACGACCATCGCTGCGCTGGGAAATGAAATGAGGTATTTCGCCATAGATATCTCTTCCTCAGAGGTTGCCGCATGCACACATTTTCCGCAGGAGGATCGCAAGTGGAAATCCTCATTTCGGATGGGAGGCACAAATGTCGATCGCAAAATATAATTGAGCTGTGGTTCGACGTGCAAAATCTTCACTGGGTCTTGCGATCGCCTCGATCAGGTCCCTTTTGTAGCGCTATTATCGAGTTTTTGAGACGTTCAAGCCGCCAACTAACAAGGTCTCCCCATGCACACGGCTTTGCTGGCCACGATCGTCGCCTTGGCTGCGTCGTCCGAAACATTGCGGTTGACGGTCGCCGACACGCCGCGCGAAGCCCTCGTGTTCGCGCCTCAGGCAAAGTCGGCGGGCGCTGCGCCGGTCGTCTTTGCCTTTCACGGGCATGGCGGCAACATGCGCAACGCGGCGCGCACCTTTCATCTCGAAACGCTCTGGCCCGAGGCGATCGTCGTTTATCCACAGGGCTTGCTGACGCGCAGCCCGCGCGATCCGCAGGGCAAGCGCCCTGGGTGGCAGGGGACACCAGGCAGCGATGACGACCGGGATCTGAAATTCTTTGACGCGCTGTTGGCTGCGGTCAAGGAGAAATGGAAAGTCGACGAGCGGCGCATTTATGCCACCGGGCACTCGAACGGCGCCGTATTCACCTATCTGCTATGGTCGACACGTGCTGATGTGCTGGCCGCTGTCGCGCCCTCGGCCGCCCCCAGCCGCGCGCCGCTTGCACAACCGCTCCCCGCATTCCACATCGCAGGCGAGCAGGATCGGATCGCCCCCTTCGCCCTGCAGCAAGCGACTATTGCCGAGGTCAAACGCCTGAACGGCTGCCGCGAGCGGGGGGAACAATGGGCGGACCAGTGCACGCTCTACGCCTCGGATAAAGAAGCGCCGCTGGTCACGCTGATTCACCCAGGCGGCCATACCTTTTTGAAAGAGGCTCCCGCATTGATGGTGCGATTCTTTCAAGAGCATACGCGGCAGGATCACGCGTCCGCGAAGAAGTAGCTGCAGTACCTCCGGCCTTCTCCCAATCGCTCTGGAATTGAACTGTTTCTCCCGAGCCATTGCGGATTCTTGCTCCGCGGCGGGTCGGCTTTTAAACTAGGCTCCGCATTCCAACCGGCCCCCGTCCCACCCACGAGAATCCTCATGTCTGCCCCACGTCTTGCCGCGCTGGCGGTTCTGCTCGGTGCGTCGCTCACGATTGCCCTTCCGGCCTTCGCAGCCGAACCGAATAAGCTCACGCCCGAGGAATTGGCCGAAGGTTGGATTCTGCTCTTCGACGGCGAGACCGATTACGGTTGGCACGCCGCGAAGAAGGCCAATTGGAAAGTGGCCGAAGGCGCGATTTCGGTTTCCGAGGGGGAGCCGGGCCTTTTGGCCACGACTAGCGAGTTTGCCGACTATGAGCTGCACCTGGAGTTTCGCGCACCGCGCGGCACCAACAGCGGCGTCTTTCTGCGCACGCCCGCCATTCCGACCGATCCAACCAAGGATTGCTACGAATTGAACATCGCCGATCCGGAAACCAGCCCCTTCTTTACGGGCAGCTTTGTACGCCGGCAAAAAGCGACCGAATACCTGCACAGCGACGACTGGCAATCGTTCGACGTAACCGCACAAGGCGGGCATTTCATCGTCAAGGTCGATGGCAAGCTCGTGCTCGATTACACCGACCCGCAACCTGTGCGGCGGGGAAAGATCGGCTTGCAGCTGAACAAAGGGGCGGTTGCGTTTCGCAATATCAAGCTCAAGCCGCTGGGTCTGCAATCGATTTTCAATGGCCGCGATCTAACCGGCTGGAAAGTCTTCCCTGACAAGAAGAGTGTTTTTTCGGTCACGCCCGAGGGGTATCTGAACGTCAAGAAGGGGAATGGGCAAATCGAAACTGAAGGCCAATGGGCGGACTTCGTCTTGCAACTCGAAGTGTTCTCGAACGGCAAGTTTCTCAACTCCGGGGTCTTCTTCCGCGCGCTGCCGGGGGAGTTCTGGCAAGGGTACGAAAGCCAGATCCAAAACGGCTTTTTGCTCGACCGCGCGCGTCCGATGGATTACGGGACCGGCGGCATCTACAACCGGCAAAAGGCCCGCCGCGTCGTGGCCGATGATTTCACCTGGATGCAAAAAACAATCGTCGCCACCGGCAATCACATGGCGGTGTGGGTCAACGGCACCCAAGTCAGCGACTTTACCGACGAACGAGAAGCGAATGACAACGCGCGCAACGGCTCGCGTCTCAAGGCGGGCGTGCTCGCCATTCAAGGGCACGATCCCACCACCGATCTCTCTTTTCGCAATATCAAGATCGCCGAAACGCCTGCTCAATGACGGGGGCGGCTCGTTTACTGCATTGCTG
>CAMFLN010000546.1 GCA_945957305.1 uncultured Planctomycetaceae bacterium
GCCCAAGATAGCTCCCTGGACGAAACAGCCTGGAACGACGAAGACGCGGCGCCGGCGCCAGTCACGGCAACTGCGCAAGTGGAGAAAGTCTCGGATACTCCACAAGCCGGGGGGCTGGAGTTCGAAGATATTGGCTCCGAGGATCTGGGCGAATTGGACCTGCCTACCTCGATTGATAGCAAGGACGACCTCGCCGCGGCGATCAAATCGGCCAGCCAGGATCTGCCAGCGGGCGCTGATGAACTTGCCATGGACGATGATTTTGGCCTGAGCTTCGATCTCGAGGATAGTTCAGCCAGCCCCGCGACAACTGCTGAAGCGGAAGAAATCGTCGAATTTGAAATCGCAGAAAAGGCGACGCCGGACGACGACCTGGCGATTCCCTCGCTGGAATCAGACGATGAGCTGATGTCATTCGACCTTTCTGATGACGCTTCACCTGCAAGCGCGGCTGCAACTTCGAACGAGGGCTCGATCGACGCCTTACTGGACGACGACCTCGGATTCGAAGCGGCCGCCTCCGAGAAAACGGCCACTCCCGCGTCGGATTTAGCCGACGAGTTGGGATTTACGCTGGAAGATTTGGAAGAACCAATTTTGGGTCCTCCCGCGCTCGATGAGCCTGACGAGGCTGCGGAAGGCGAAGAGATGACGTTCGAGATTGCCGAGCCAGAAGCACCTGCCCCAGCTGCAAAACCAGCAGCCAAGCCTGCCGCCGCGAAGCCTGCGGCCAAGGATCCCACCCCCGCGAAAATTCCGCTGGGCGAAGAAAAGAGCTCAGGTGGCGACGCCGGCATGTCGGCGTTCTTGAAAGATCTAGGGTTGTAGTGCCGCTGACGACAACCGGCGATTTCGCGGTTGGTCTAACGGTCGGTCCAGCCGTACCCCCTCGGTTCGCACAGTTGTTGTAAGTCTTCTTAGGAAGTTCCTCGCGCAGCGTCTGTCTCCTGCCCCCTGGGAGGATCTTCATGCGATTGTCTTCCCACACTTGCCGAATAACGGTGGGATTGCACCGATCGCTTCGCGCCGCGATCCCTTGCCTCGCGATCGTGCTGATTGTGGGCTTCGATTGGTGCGCAGCACGAGCAGCAGAGCCCCCCGGCGCCAGCGCCACGAATGTCCAACGCGCGCCCAACCGCCTGGCAAGCGAAACCAGTCCCTATTTGTTGTTGCACGCGCACAATCCTGTCGCCTGGTACCCCTGGGGTGAAGAGGCATTAACCAAAGCGCGGACCGAAAAAAAGCTGATCTTTCTCTCCATCGGCTATGCGAGCTGCTACTGGTGCCACGTCATGGAACGCGAGTCGTTCATGGACGATGAGGTCGCCGCCGAGTTGAACAAGAACTTCGTCTGCATCAAGGTTGATCGCGAAGAACGACCTGATATCGATCACATCTACATGACGGCGCTCGGGCTGATGGGTCGCCAGGGGGGGTGGCCGCTGACCATGATCCTTACTCCCGAGGCGAGACCGATCGTCGGCGCGACGTATTTCCCCCCACGCGACAAAGAGGTCGAAGTGCCTGGCGGCAAGCAAAAAATCACTGGCTTGCTGCCGTTCGTGGATTTGGTGCAAACTTCCTGGCAAAAGAACCCGCAGGAGTTGCGCGACTACGCCGATCAAGTTGCCGCGGCTTTGCGACGTAACCTGCGGCAACAAGGCTTGGTTGCTGCGCCGATCGCGCCCGATGTGGCAACGACGACTCTGGCCGGTCTCACGGAGCAATTCGACAGCGAATACGGCGGCTTCGGCTACAACGAAGCCAATCCGCGCAGGCCGAAATTCCCTGAACCGACGAATCTCGTCTTTTTGCTCGGCCGTGCAAGCACGGCCCAATCAGCGGAAGCTCGCAAGATGCTGGTCGTCACCCTCGACCATATGGCACGCGGCGGAATTTGCGACCATCTCGGCGGCGGGTTTCACCGCTACAGTACGGACCGCTATTGGCGCATTCCTCATTTCGAAAAAATGCTCTACGACAATGGGCAGCTCGCCAGCGTCTACGCCGCTGCGTTCGGCTTGACGGGCAACGTCGAATATCGCCAGGTCGTCGATGAAATCCTGACTTTCGTCGCTCGCGAACTAACCTCGCCCGAGGGAGGATTCTACTCTTCGCTCGACGCCGAGACCGACGGCGATGAAGGAGGGTACTATTCCTGGTCGCGCGAAGAGATCACGGCCGCGCTTGGCGACGCCGACGCCCGGCTCGTGGCCACGATCTATGGCACTGCCGGCGAACCGAATTTCGCGGGACGATACGTTCTGGAACTGTCGCGCCCGCTGGATGAAGTCGCGAAGCAGCAGGGGCTCTCGTCGGCGGAGCTTGCACAGCGATTGGAAAAGATCCGGGCCGCACTGTTAGCGGTGCGCGAGAAACGCGACCGCCCGCGAACCGATACCAAGATCCTGACGGCGTGGAACGGTTTGATGATCGCCGGCTACGCCGATGCTGGCCGCATCTTGCAGCACGAGCCTTATACCGCCGCCGCTGGCCGGGCCGCCGCTTTCGTGCTCGAAAACCTGCGCGATGGGCAAGGGCGATTGCGGCGATCGTTCGCCCAAGGCGCGGCGCATTTGAACGCCTACCTGGATGATTATGCCTTCCTGGTCGCCGGATTGATCGCCCTGCATCAAGCCACGGGCGAACCGCGCTGGCTGCAAGCGGCCGACGAGTTGACGCGTTTGCAGATCGAGCAGTTTTGGGACGCCGAACTGGGGGGATTCTATTTCACGTCGGCGGACCATGAAGAGTTGCTCGCGCGGGCGAAGGATCCCGTCGACGGCGCCTTGCCCTCTGGCAATGCCGTGGCAGCGAGCAACCTGGTTTACCTCGCCGCGAAGCTTGCTCGGCCGGAATATCTGGACCGCGCCGAGCGCACGCTGAACTGCTTTAGCGCGCTGCTCAATGAAAATCCCGCCGCCGCGCCGCAAATGGTGCGAAGTTGGCTCCAGTTGCAGGCGGCGCGAGCGAACTCGTCGCGGCAACCGGCTGCTCCCTAAAGCCTCGCGCCATTGATCGCGGAACGAGGATCAGAACACCAGTTCGCCGCGGACAAAGAAGCCGTCGAAGCTGAGAATGTTCGAATCATCCAGGTTCGGCGTGGCGCCGATCGTGCCTGTCTCTTGCAAGCCCAGGTCCCAGAAAGACATGAGCATCCAGCCACCGGTGACCGCGAAACGGGGGAGCATCCACCAGGTGGCGCCCAGTTCGAGTTCCGCCACCGGAATGATGCGCGAGTTGCGTGAGACCAAGTTGGTGACCGTCGGCAGCTGGCCCGTCGGCGTCGAGTTGGTCACGTCTTGATAAACATTCCCCACGAGCAGCGAGCCCGAGCCACGAGCATAGACGGACCAACGACCGTTCTGACCGAGGTATTTGCGACCTTGCAAACCCAATCGCGGGCCAAAGCCGGTGAATTTGTTCGCGGCGGTGGCCTGGGCGAAGATCCCGCCGGGGGCGCTATTGTCGGTCACCAACGAGCTGATGTTGTGGTTGATGTACGCCACGCGGACGCCGGCAAACCACCGCAAGTCCCAAGGATGACAGCGCGGGCCGCACGGATCATTGCAGGGCGGGACGCAGAAGAACGGCCGAATGCAATCAAAGTCCCACAGGTTGGCGCCCAATCCGAAATGCGTCGACACCCTGTCGCCCGGGTTGGGGGTGGTGTTGCATAGGAAGTCGCACACGCTCATGTTCGAGGTGGCAGTGCCGCTTAAATTGTCGCTGCCATTGTAATTGAAATAGGTAAAGCGGAACTCATCGCCACACTGGCAATCGCGCCATCCCAGGTAAGTGCGAAA